>NZ_QBLR01000139.1:0-8785 GCF_003070835.1 Halanaerobium sp.
ATGTTGTGAAGAAAAAACTGTAAATCTAAAAATATCTAAATAAAAAAGGCATTTGCCTGGCTCCGTTGAATTAAATAGTTACAACACCAAAAATTCAATGAAGGAGTCAAGCAAATGCATAATAAGTTTATCACAGATTTAATGAATTTACCAGACCTGGTTGCAACAGATTTAATTCAAACTGAAGAATATTTAGTTTTTGTAGCTGACTATCAAAAAGATTATGTTAAATGCCCAGTCTGCGGTAAAAAAGCAGATAAAGTTCACGATAGAAAAGTTCAAATGGTTCAGGATACTCCTCTTCGAGATAAAAAAGTAGCTATTAGACTTGTAAAAAAACGCTATAGCTGCAGTCACTGCGGCAAAAGAGCAATACCTAAGAGAATAGAAAGCATTACTAAATATTCACGGAAAACAGAGCGTTTTAAAATGCATCTTTTAAAGCAGACTGATAGCCGTGATTACTCAAGAGTAGCAAAAGAACATGGTCTTAGCTATACCAGTATTCAAAACTCGGTACACAGCAAATTAGATGCTCTGATTAAGGAAGCTCAGCTTGCAACCTTAGATGAGGTTGAAGCTATCAGTATTGATGAATTTGCAATCAAGAAAAAACATAAATATGCTGTCGCTTTAACTGATCCGATTAATGGTAAACTAATTGATATATTAACTTCTAGAAAAAAAGATGATTTAATTGAGTACTTCAATACCTGGCCTGAGAAACTGCGGGAGCAGATCAAGTACTTCTCCATGGATATGTGGAGTCCGTATAAAGCTGTTGCAGAAACTGTTTTTCCAAATGCTAAGATAGTAGTTGATAAGTTCCATCTGGTTACAGCTATCAATAATGCCTTAGATAAGCTGAGAAAAGAGGAACAGGATAAACAGACTCCTGCCAATAGAAAGAAGTTCTATAAATCAAGGCTCACCCTTCTGATGGCTGGTGAAGATCTTGATGATGACGGCCATCAGAGGCTGATAGAAATCTTTAAATTATCTCCTGCTTTAGAAAAAGCATGGGAGTTAAAAGAAGAATTTAGAGATTTGCTACAGATACCTGATGTTAAAGAATCTATTGAAGCTTTAAATCACTGGTATGAAAATGTTAGCCAGGCCAAATTAAATCTTTTCTATAGAGCTAAAGGAACAGTAAAACGCTGGGAACAGCACATTATTAACTATTTTAAAACTAGAATAACCAACGGATTTGCTGAAGGATTAAACAACAAAATCAAACTAATTAAAAGAATTGGCTACGGTGTTCCCAAAGTTGAAAACTTAAAACGCCGAGTATATTTATCATTGCTAAGTATTTAAGAGCAATTCAAAAAATAAAAGAGATAACATGATTCAAACGGTGCTATTTAGATTTCACAACATTTGTTAAAGAACCAAATAATAAAGAAAAATTTTAAGCCCTCATTCAATATTTGGATGGGGGCTTAAATATGTTGTGTTTTTTAGCCAGCAGTGCTAAAATTAAAAAGAGGTGGTTGAAGTGGATTTCTTGGCAGAAATATCTTTATATAAAATAGATAAAGTTAATGATAGCTCGATAGAAATTGTTGATCTGCTTAATGAAAACGGAAAAGAGGAAGAAGTCAACTGGAATAAACCCTGCATTAAGGCAGTAACTGGAGATATCCTTCTGTTTCTAAAAGAGAAAAGAGAAATTACAAAGTATAATAAAAATCGAGATAATATAATTCATTATCCTGTTCAGAAAATTAAAGGCCGTTTTTCTGATGTCAGGGAATATGAATATCTAAAAATGAAGGTTCTTTATGACTTCAATCTTCATTATCTTGGTAAAAAAGAAATAGAAGCAGTAGAAAAAGACCCTGCTCACATTAAATTTGAAAACTTAATCGACCAAAATCGAACTGAAATTGAAAAATTGATAACATATAATGCTGACGAAAGGGTTGAGCCTTTTAATCATACTAATTATAAAGTGGCTTCTATCTTAGACTCTAAAAAGATATTCAGGCAGGAAATTGGAGAAAAATTCGACTGGGGCTGGAGTCTGATGGAGATCTATCAGCTTGATAAGAATAATTTTGTAAGTTATAAACAGAGCAGCTATTTTCGTGAAAGACAGCGGGGAGAGTTTTTTGAGATCAGCAAAAAAGCGGTAGATTTTATGAGAACTTTTGAAGATGATAAGGATGATTTTTTAGATTAAATTTTGGCTGTTTTTGACTATTTATCATAAAAATATGATATAATAGGTTTGAGGTGAGAAATATGAAAGAATATCAAAAAGCTGCTGATTTAATAAGGCATTCGCGGCATGTAACTGTATTTACAGGAGCCGGTGTCTCAGTCGAAAGTGGTGTTCCACCTTTTAGGGGAGAAAACGGCCTCTGGAATGAATATGATCCTATAATTTTAGACCTAAAAAATTTTTATAAAAATCCAGAAGAAAGCTGGGTAACAATTAAAAAGATATTTTATGATTATTTTGGCAAAGCAGAACCCAACGCTGCTCACCGAGTGATTGCTCGTCTGGAAGCTGATGGCTATGTTCAGGCGGTAATTACTCAAAATATTGATAATCTGCATCAGGAGGCAGGTAGTAAAAATGTATTTGAGTTTCACGGCAATTCCAGAGAACTCGTCTGTACTGAATGTGGAGCAAAATATCCGGTAACAGAAGAAATTCTGCAGAAGCTGCCTCCAAAGTGCGAAAAGTGTGGAGAAATTTTAAAACCGGACTTTGTCTTTTTTGGAGAAGCAATACCTGATCAGGCTGAAAAATTATCATTTGAAGAAGCGGAAAAGGCAGATCTCTTTATTGTAATTGGCACAACTGGGGAGGTTCAGCCTGCTTCTTTGATTCCAGTAGTTGCCAGGAGTAAAGGAGCCAAAATAATTGAAATTAACATTAAGAAATCAAATTTCACTGATGACATTACAGATTTATTTATTCAGGAAAAAGCCAGTCTGGCAATGAAAAAGATTGAAGCAGAATTATATAAATAAGCTAAACTCCTCAGCTTTCTAGGGCTGGGGATTTTCTTCGTATTTTGCAATATAGGGTAAATTTCTGTATCTTTCCTGATAATCCAGCCCATATCCAACGACAAAATTATCTTCAATTTCAAAACCGGTATATTCAACTGGCAGATCCAGCAGCTTATCTTCATTAATATGGAGCAGGGTACAGATGCTGATATTTTTAGGACTGCGTGCACCTAAATTTTTGAGCAGATAGCTGTGAGTAAGACCGGTTCTAATTATATTTTCAATAATTAAAACTTCTTTACCAGCAATACTAAATTCTAAATCTCGGGTTACCCTGATGATACCTGAGTTGTCTTTGTCTGCATAATGATTTAGTTCAAGAAAATCAAGTTTGACAGGGAAATCTAATTTGCGGCTCAAATCGGTCATAAAATAGAGGGAGCTTTTTAAAATGCTGACTAAAATTACCTCTTTATCTTTAAAGTCCTGATTAATCTGAGCTGCTAGCTCGTCAATTCTTGCTGCTATTTCTTTTTCGGAAAGTATAATTTCACCTAAATTATCTTTTTTCATTTAATTTTCACCCCTGTCCAGTTCAAATTTTTCAGCAAGCTGTTCAAAATCTTTTTTATAAACAATTTTTATTTTGATATGAGGATAGAGCTCCTGCAGCAGCCTCACCTTTTTATTTTTTTCTGTTGTATATTTTCTTTTCATTGTTGTTAGTTCAACATAGGTGTCATGTTCTGTCAGATAAAAATCAGGTCTAAAGGCCATGATCACATTACCTTCAGGATCCCATTCCAGTGGAAATTCACTTGGTTCATATTCCCATTTGATATGATGCATATCTAAAATTTTAGCAAATTCCTTTTCGCTCTCATGGCCAAAGCTGCGCTGGCTTTCACTTTCAATTTCTTTTGCCTCTGCTTCGTTATTATCTTCCAGAGGCTTAGGGTTTTCTTTTTTGAGGTCAACTAAATTCATTAAAACAGAGAGACTCTCTTCCAGGTTGAGGCCATCTCGATTTAAAGTTAAATGATAGAGGGTCGTTTCTTCCCAGTCCAGATTATGAATTCGCCAGACATAGCGGCGGTGTTTTCGGTCAGCAAGCTCAAGTTCTCTGGCTGCTTCTTCGGGATGGAGACCATATTTTTTTTCTAATTCTTTGATTCTAAATTCCTCGCTGGCTACAACTTTAAAATGCAGAGCATAAGGATGGTTTTTAAAAATAATCTGGGCCCCCAGACCTAAAATAAGGAGATTATTCTGTTCAGCTTCTTTTTTTAGTCTTTGAGCAAGATAATCAGCAAAACTTATCTGCTCATCTTTTTCCGCTTTTGGATTAGCAATCTTAGTGTAGAATTTAGAACTCTGCTCCAGCATATGAAGCTGATGCTCATCGGCAACTTCGGGCAGCCAGTTTTTTAGAACAAAACTGCGGTCGATCAATTTTAGACCAAGTCTGTTGGCCAGTTCCTCAGCAATTTCTTCTCCCCCACTTGCTGTCTGCCTTGAAATTGTAATTATCTGCATAAATTCCACCTTCTTTCTTTAACTATATTATAGCATAAATAGCAGGAATAAACTATATTTTGCCCTTAAACACTAAAACGATTTCTAATATAAATGAATAATTTTATAAATCTTAATTTTATAAATAAATAAAGGATTTTACCTAATTTTGCCTAATATATAAATATGAGAAGAAGAAAATAATATAGTTTTTCTAACAGGTTATGTCAAAAAATCTATGAAAAAGTGATGTTGAAGACAGAATTTAGTTTTTAGAGTAAATTTTAATGGTTGGGATGACCGCATTGCCCTTGACAAACACCATCTAAATGCTAGCTGGAGGTTGCCGAGGGTGAAGGAGATGGATATAAAGGCAGGTTAAACTAGCCAACCCTCGAACCACTGATTTTAGCATTTATCTGGTTCGGTTTGTAAAGGGTTCGCTTCGCCAATGCTTTTAAATAGCTTTTAGCTGCCTCAGGCTCTGCTAGATAGATATAAAGGTTAAGCAGAATGCTGCTGTTGATGAAGTATGTATTCCTGAGATAGCTCAATTAGTTTGCCCCATCTGGCAGGCATATTAGGCAGATTAATGAGCTGAGGCACAGTCACAGGTATCTTTTTCTCTAAAGCTGAGTGAGGCCTTAGAAAGTTAAAATAAGCAGCAAATAAATTGACATATGCAACTGAGCCTTGAGAGGATTTAAAACCACATGTTGACCTGTAGCTCTTTTTAAAAGTTCTATTGAGTCTTTCAATAATCTGCTTTAAAGGGCGATATTCTGTTGAAACAGGGTCATCATTAGTCAGGCCAATGACTTGTGTGACATCAAAATCAATACCCTGTTGATAGTAATAATGTCTTGCTAAAAGATAGATGGGATTACCATCAACTACAAAATTAAGATTATCGGGTATAGGATCCATCTTAGTAAGAACATCATTAATAGCTTTAATGGCAGAGGGAGTATCTCTTTTTGGTGAAACATGATAAGAGAGGATAATTTTTTTAACAGCATCAAAGAAAAAGAAAATATACTGCCATTTGCCATAAACTTTAATATATGTTTCGTCACCGCAAAAAGAATCAGAAAGATCATAAGGATAATTATCCAGATAGGGTTTAACAAGATACCCAACTGAATCAGCATAGTTAAGTACAGTCTGATGAGAGATATCAACATTGTGAATATCCTTCATGATAGCAGCTACATTACGAGAAGAAAGACCGTAATTGACATAGTAAGTAAGAATTAATCCTAGAGTATGTGGAGACGAATGAATGCCTGAAATATCAACCTTAGGCAGGTAGGTGGACTCCTTACTCAGTGGCTGAAAGTCAAAATCAAATTCTCGATAAATGTATCTAACTTTAAATTTGTGAGGATGTTTCTTAAAATGTTTTTTCTCTTCTTTACTCATAGTTCTTAAGTTTTTAAGATAGAAAGAGCAGTCATCATTTCTACACTTGTAGATATAGAAATCCTTACGCTCTTTAATCCTGTCAAGGGTACGTGAACAGTGAGGGCACTTAAAGATTACTGTTTTAGAAAAACGATTTTTATCATTAAAATTAGTGTTACAGACTTTGCAGAGGTACTGTCCGCGGCCTCCAGTATTATCATAGAGATAAACATGTGGAGCACCGCATCTGGGGCAGGTCACAGACTCAGGAACCTTGTTTTTAGAGTTTTTATGGCGTCTAATAGGCTTAAGTGGTTTACCATTTTCTTTTTGATAATCAGCTATTAATTTCTGATAATCAAATTTTTCTAAGACTTCAATAACAGGTAGATCATCAACCTTAAGATGGTGGTACTCTTTACTGATAGGAATATCATCTTTGGGCATAAAGTCTTTACTTAAAAGCAAAGTCATCAGATAACAAATTATATAATACTGAATTTGAATATAGACAAGTAAAGTAGTAATAATTGTTTTCAAAGTTTGTCACCTTTCCCTTCTTTTTTGGTTTAAAATGGTGCTATTCAACCTAAATATACCTCAAAAAGAGGGGGGTGACAAGTATTTAAGCTCAAATCCCTGCTACAATAGGGTTTTGACTATATAAATTAAATGATTTTTTGACAATACGTTCTAACAAATAGGGGGTATTCTATGAAAACATTAGCATTAATTTTAGCAGGTGGAAGAGGTACCAGACTTGATATTTTATCAGCACATAGAGCTAAACCAAGTGTTCCATTTGCAGGAAAGTTTAGACTGATTGATTTTGCTTTGAGCAACTGTGTTAATTCCGGCATTTATAATGTTGGAGTTTTAACTCAGTACTTACCGCTTTCTTTAAATAACCATATCGGAATCGGTAAACCATGGGACTTAGACCGCAGACTGGGTGGAGTTACTATTCTGCAGCCATTTAGAGGTAAGCCAGGAACAACAGACTGGTATGAAGGTACAGCCCATGCAATTTATAAAAATATTAGTTTCATTAAGAATAAAGATCCGGAAGATGTGGTAATTTTATCTGGAGATCATGTTTATGAGATGGATTACAGCAAAATGGTAGATTATCACCGCCAAAAAGGGGCGGATTTAACAATTGCCGCACAACCTGTCCCGTATGAAGATGCAAATCGTTTTGGGATTTTAGATTACAATGATGAGATGAGAATTACAGATTTTGTAGAAAAACCAGAAAATCCACCAAGTAATCTAGCTTCAATGGGAATTTATGTTTTCAAAAAAGAAGTGCTGCTTGAAGTACTTGAAAAATATTGTACCGAAAAGGATTCCGACTTTGGTCATCATATAATTCCGCCAATGATTGAAAAAGAAGGAGTTTATCTCTATGAATTTGATGACTACTGGAAAGATGTAGGTACACTTGCAGCTTATTGGGAAAGCAGTCTTGAATTGACTGATCCGATCCCAAGTTTAAACTTATATAATGATGACTGGAAACTTCACACCAGAAGTGAAGAGAAACCACCAGTTAAATTCGGTAAGGATGCCTGTGCTTCAAAAAGCTTAATTTCCAATGGATCAATAATTAATGGAGTTGTAGAAAATTCTATTATCAGTCCTGGAGTTTATGTTGAAGAAGGTGCAGTGGTTAGAGATTCAATTATCTTTAATGATACTGTCATTAGAAGCAATTCGGTTGTAGAAAAGGCTATAATTGATAAAGAAGTAGAAGTTATGGCTAACTGTAAAATTGGCTATGGTGATGATTTAACTCCCAATAAAGATAAACCTGATCTATTAGAAAATGGTTTAAATGTTATTGCTAAAAGAGCTACAATTCCTGAAGGTACAACTATTGGCAGAAACTGTCGTATTTTTTCCTATGTGGGAGTAGATGATTTTGAAAGTAAAGAGATTCCAAGCGGCAGCACAATTACTTCTGAAATCGGAGAAAAAGTTGCAGCTGGTGACGCAGATCATGTAAGAGAGTTAAATACTTAAAAAATTAAAGAATAAATAGGTAAAATAATCAAAAATTAGGCTCCTCCTCTTTTTGCGGGGGAGCTATTTTATTTATTGAGTATTTTGTGCTAAAATTATTATAGTTAGAACTAATACTTTAACAGGAGATGATTATTATCAAAGTTAAATGGTTAGGAAACTCAGCTCTTTTAATTGAAAATGATACAAAGATTGTCATTGACCCCAGTTTTGAAGTTGAAACTGATTTTAAAGCAGATATTGTATTAATTACTCATGAGCACGATGACCACATAAATTTAGATGATCTGGCAGCAGTAAGCAGTGAGGAGACAAAGGTTTTTGCACCCCAGTCAGTTTATGATAAATTTGATATCGAGGGTGAAGTTGTAGAAGCTGGAGACATTATAGAAGATGAAATTAAAGTCTTAGATGTGGACTGCTATAATTCTGAAGGCTCTGTAGCTTATTTTTATAAAGGCTTATATCAGACAGCAGATGCCTCTGATTACCCTGATCCAGGAGAAGATATAGAATTGCTTTTTACAGCCTGTTTTAATGATTATTTTGCTGATTACTTAGAAAAAGTTATTAAGTTAAATCCGGCCATGGCTGTTCCCTATCATTATGATCCTGAAGAAAGACAGGAACTTCTGCAGGCAAAAGGTTTATCAAGTAAATTTGAACAGATCGGCTGTAAATCTCAGGTAATAGAAATCGGGGAAGAATTAGAAATATAATATTTTAGTGAAATAAAAAGTTAATATTAAAATTTGACCTGCCTTAAATGCAGGTCTTTTTTTATATTTTGATAATATTTTGGATTATTATCAAAATATAAAAATAAAGATTGATTTTAATGAAAAGTTGAAAAACAATGATGATTTGAGTG
>NZ_QBLR01000140.1:0-8733 GCF_003070835.1 Halanaerobium sp.
AAATAACTGCTCCGTTAAGAGCAGTTAATAAATCAATATTTTAGTTCAAAATCTACCTGATTCAATAATTCTTCCTGATTCAAATAGTTTTTTAAATTATCTTTAAAAATTTCAAAACGGCGCTGATCATTGGTTGGAGAAAAGCCAGAAGTATGAGGTGTTAAAATCAGATTGTCCATTTCCCACAACTTACTTGTTTCCGGTAGTGGTTCCGGTTCAGTTACATCCAATCCGGCGCCAGCAATCCAGCCTTTTTCTAAAGCTTCAACCAGTTCCTCCTGTTTAATCAGTGATCCCCTGCCAATATTAACCACAAAGGCTGAATTTTTCATTCTTTTAAATTCTTTTCTACCAATTATTCCCTTAGTTTCCGGAGTGGCCGGAAGAGTTAAAATCACATAATCAGACCTTTTGAGCAGTTTATTTAAATCCTTATTTAAATAAATCTGATCAACATAATCAGGGAGCTCTGCCGCTGTTCTTTTTAAAGCCAGAACTTGAGCCCCCCAGGCTTTAGCTCTCCTTGCAATCGTACTGCCTATATCACCAAGGCCTAAAATACCAACTGTAGAATTAAAGAAATCTTTAATTTCATTTTTACGCTGCCACTTCTTTTCCTTTTTATCATAGGCATAATTAATTAAATTTCGGTTGTGGGCCATAATCATTGCAAAAACATGTTCTGCAATCGGCTTACCATAAACTCCACTGGAATTTGTGAGCACAATATCCTGATTCTGATAAATTTCCTTATTGGCATAACGATCAACACCTGCACTGGGCAGGTGCAGCCATTTTAGATTCTCAGATTTTTTAACTAAATCTGTTTTGGGCCAGCCAAATACTATTTCACTTTTTTTAATTAATTCAGAATAATCGCTGCTTGATTCTACAACATCAAATTTTATTTCCGGGGCAATTCCTCGAATCTCAGCTTCAGCTTTCTGGGGCAGATCAAATATTTCATTTGTTAAAACTAAAATACTGCTCATTTTATCCCTCCATATTTAGAGCAAACTTCAATTATCAATTAAATAATTTAATAATTTTCAGTTAGATTTAACTTTCCAGTTCCTCAATTTTATTTTTAATAACTTCCATAATTTCCGCTGCAGTTTTTTCTCCTTCAATTTTTAAGACAGGACATTCTAATTTCTGCATCCATTCTTCGTGAGTTCTCTTATTTCTGATTTCTGTCTGATCATAGTCATATCTGGCAGCTGAATCTAAAAACTTCTGATGCCGCTCAAACATTTTCCCACCCGGTAAAACTGCACTTCCAAACCTTTTTTGTTCTCTACTCTTTAAGCGCTGCAGTCTGATATTTATTGGAGTCCAGAGATAAATTACCAGATCAAATTTTTCCATAAAAATATCTCCCCAGCCGCAAAAAGAACCACTAATAATCCAACCTGATTCATTTTTAAGATCCTTTTCAAGCAGCCGGCGTCTTTGCTCAATAGAACGCAGATGCTGATATGGTGGTTCAGTCGGTTTCCAAAAATAATTATCTGCGTCAAAATGAGCCAGATTGTATTCTTTGCTCAGCTTTCTACCGATAGTTGTAGTTCCAGAACCTGACGGCCCCAGAATATGTATGTGATTAATCATCTATCTGCCCCTTATTATAAAAATTAATTGCTCTTTAAAGTTATTATTCGATAAATTTAGCTCATTACCTGCTTTTAAAACAAAATTTCGGCTGTTCCTCCCATAATACCATTGCCAATATGTCCGACTTTAATTGTATTACCTCTAACTAATCCTAAAAAACCAAGAAATCCCAGACGCCAACCATAATTATTTTTGTTCATAAATAATTTCTGCTGAGTTCTTTAATTTATTTTTTTTGAGTTGTAATTATCAGAGGTATTGAGCTTAATTCTCTATACTGATCACCACCGGGACTTCCCCATATATTTTCAACTTTAAAACCTGCTGCCTGTAAATCCGCTTCCAGTTCACTTTTACAGAGTGGATAAAGTTCTATTTTATTTTCTGATAAAATTTGATCATTAAAATGATCGATCAATTTAGTTTTAAAATATATTATATTTTCGGTTTTATCATATTCATAATTGCGCTCAAAGCGGACAGAATCATCTTTGCTGTAAATTGTTGGTAAACCATCTAAATTCAACTCCAGAATTCGCTGATAATTAACTATCTGGATAAATATTTTCCCATTTTCTTTTAATAATCCTGCTGCCAGGGCCAAAAATTCTTTGATTTCCTCTTTTTTTAGATGAACCAGTACATTGCCAATGACATAAATTCCATCAAAACTGGCTGATTTAAATTTTCTACTCAAATTTAACATTCCCAGTCGATAAAAATCAACTTTAATCCTGGCTTTTTTCATTTTGGATTCTGCTATAGAAATCATCTCTGCATCAAGATCAACCGCCTGAACCTGATAACCCTTTTCAGCCAGAGCTAGAGCATAACTCCCTGTACCACAGCCGACATCCAGAAGTCTAATATCTTCTCTTTTTTCCTTCAAATCTTTAAATGTATTATCTATCAGCTCAAGCTTTTTAGAATTGAGTGGAAAAATTTTATCATAGTTTTTGCTGAATTCAGAATAAAATTCCATTTTGATCATCTCCTGTGACATTTATAATTAAAATACTTATTATTTGAATTAGCTGTAACTCCAAAAAATCCTGCTTTTAAAAAAGAAAAGCCCTACACTTAACTAATTTACAATTCTTGATATCTCTGCATTTTCCTTTAAAAAACAAAATGTTCTTCGGACAATCTGTAATACAGTAAGGTTAAATTTTGTTGACAGCAAAAATTATGAAGCTATAAATATTATCCACAGCAAACCATTAGGTATAATTTCCCGGCTAATAAAAAAACCTCTCTCAGCTGCAAACTAAAAGAGGTCTTTTCAAAATAATTTAATTTTTATATTTTTTATCATTAATGTTTCCTCCAACATAGCCACCATTCTGAACATTCGACTTCCCCCTGCTTAATTAACTCTTCTCTTTTTTCGACATGTGACTTATTATTGTCTGGATCCTTAACTAATTCATAATCAAACACTTGATTATCTGCCCAGTTAAGCTTGAATTGCTTCTTTTCGGTCATTTTTCTCACTCCTTAATTTGATTGATATTGATTACTAATTTCAATTATAGTAAAGTTGAGCTAATTTGTCAAGTATGAAATAAAAAAAGAACAGCCCTGGGGACTGCTCAATTTAACTTTATAGCCCAATAAAGAACAAAATATTTTAAATAAACTTCTTAATATTCTTTTTAAAATCAAGACTATAAATCACTTATCAAGCTCTGTCAGTACAACACCAATTAAACCAGGTCCGGTATGAACTACCATAACCGGACTGATCTCACTAAAATATGTCTCTTTAACCTGGGCCAGCCGCTTAAACCTGTCCAGAAGTCCCTGAGCTTCTTCTTCAGCTGCTGCATTCATCACATCTATAACATATTCCCTGCCTTCCTGTAATCTTTCTTTGATTATGGAATACATTTTCTTCAGTGAGCGTTTACGACCACGAACTCTTTCGAAGGTGAAATATTCACCCTCATCATCAATGGCAATTATCGGCTTAATATTTAAAAATTCAGCAATTGTTCCAGATACTTTGCCGATTCTACCACCTTTTTTCAGATACTTAAGAGTTTCTACCACAAAAAAGACCTCAATTTTATCTTTTTTAGCTTCAACTTTTTCAATAATCTCAGCAAAGCTTAATTCTCCCTTTTCAACTAAAGAATTAGCATAGAGCACAAGTCTCCCCAGTCCTTTAGAAAGCATCTTTGAATCAATTACTTCTACTTCTATTCCCTCAATCTGATCAGCCACCATCATACAGTTACTATAAGTTGCAGAAAGACCACTTGAAATATGAACAGAAATGATATGGGTATATCCTTCATTTTTCAGCTCATTATAAACATCCATAATCTCCTGAGGAGAAGGCATAGATGTAGTTGGTATCTCACGCTCAAAACTCTCATAAACCTCTGCTGGAGTGATATCAACCCGATCATGAAACTGCTGGTCACTATAAATTACTTTTAGTGGAATCGATTTAATTCCAAACTTCTCTAAATCATCTCTGGTTAAATCAGAAGTGCTGTCTGTTACAACTGCAATTTTTTCCTGCATAATTATTTCTCCTTTATTTAATGTCTTTCAGCCAACTATTTCCTTAACAAAGTTTATTATAGCAGATTTTTATGCTTTTGGGCAAATTGCTGATCATAATTTACTACCTTTTATTTTTACCTACCGGTTACCTGTCAGTTTTTATCGAAAATTAAAATAAAACAGCTCCAATTCTTTTATAAGAATCAAAGCCGCCTCAAGATTTATAGAATTTATCTTGTTAAATTCCTGATAATTTCTTCAAATTCTTCTCTGGAAATTTCACCCCTGGCATAACGCTGACGGGCTATTTCTTCCGCATCATCTCTATGGCTGCTTAACTGCTGCTCATTATATCGGAAATGACTATCTCTTTGACTGTAATTATTATTTTCATTACTTCTCTGAACAATAAAATAAATTACTGCGGCAAGGATAATAAACCAGAAAAAGATCATAAAACCTCCACCTCCCCAGAAACTGTCAAATCCCATATGGCCAAATCTCCCCATATGTCCGAGTCTAAACATAATATCACTACTCCTTATTTAAACTAAAGTACTTTACTTAATTATATCATAAGGGGCAAATATGAAGGAAATATGAATTTAAAAACTTTATTTTCTTTAATAGTATTTACTTCTCGTTTTTCGACATAAAACGACAGGTAAACTGTAGATGCACATTTTATTTAGTAAAATAATCTACTCCAGCCTGAAAGAGTTTTTGATCTTTTTCCCCACTAATATTTTTGGCTACATTTTTCCCAATTCGCTCAGAATGTCCCATCTTACCAAAGACTCTGCCCTCTGGACTGCAGATTCCCTCTACAGCAGCAATTGATCCATTTGGATTATAAGGAATCTCCATTGTTGGATTCCCCTCTAAATCTACATACTGAGTGACAATTTGGCCATTCTGCTTAAGCTTTCTGAGTTCTGCTGGTTCTGCTGCAAAACGTCCTTCTCCATGAGAAACCGGAATGGAATGAATATCTCCAGTCTTTACGTTTGCAAGCCAGGGAGATTTTGTAGAAACAATTTTTGTATTTACCATCTGAGAAACATGCCGTCCAATTGTATTATAAGTCAAAGTTGGTGAAGCCTCCGTTAAGTCTCTAATTTCACCATAGGGTAAGAGTCCAAGTTTAACCAGAGCCTGAAAGCCATTACAGATTCCAAGCATTAAACCATCTCTATTATTTAATAACTCCATTACTGCAGCTTTAATTTCTGGATTTCTAAATACTGCCGCAATAAACTTACCGGAACCATCAGGCTCATCACCGGCACTAAATCCACCCGGCAGCATTATAATCTGAGAATCACTGATTAAAGCAGCCATCTTTTCAATTGAATCTTTTACCTGTTCTGGTTCTAAGTTTTTAAAGATAAAGGTTTCGACTTCAGCTCCAGCTTCTCTAAACTGTCGGGCTGTATCATATTCGCAGTTTGTTCCCGGAAAAACAGGAATTAAAACCCTGGGTTTAGCAACTTTTATCTGCGGACTAAAACTCTGCTCACTCTGAAAATGGTCAAGGTTTAATAATTCTTTTTCTATCTCCGGCTCAACTAAAGCAGTTATTTCATCTTCTGCCACCTCAGTTTTATAGATTTTCTCCAGCGGTTCTTCCCAGCTTTTAAGTGCTTCGGCTATTGAAATTTTTATTCCATTAATTTTAATTACTTCTTCTTTGATAGTCTTTCCAATTACTTTAAAATCTAAGTCATTAAACAATATTTCTGGCTCAAAAGCTGCTGGAACTTCTAAAATTAGAGCGCCATATTCTGGTGAAAATAGCTCCTCCTGATCCAGTTTAGCGGTAATTTCGGCTCCGATTTTATTGCCAAAACTCATCTTAGAAATTGCTTCAGCCAGTCCACCAATTGTAATCGCAGAGGCAGCATAAATCTTTGCTTCTGAAATTAATTTCTCAACCCTGCTGTAATTCTTTTTTAGTTTGGCTATATCAGGCATTTCAGCTTCATCCCGCTCAACCGGAAGATAAACTAACTTACTACTATCTTTTTTGAATTCAGGTGAAATAACATTGTTAACATCAACTGTATCTACTGCAAAAGAAACTAAAGTTGGAGGTACATCGATATCTTTAAAGGTTCCAGACATACTGTCCTTCCCACCAATTGCAGGCAGACCAAAATCTTTCTGTGCTCTGTAAGCTCCAAGCAGGGCACTAAATGGCTTTCCCCAGCGCTCCGGATTATTTCTCAGACGCTCAAAATATTCCTGGAATGTGAATCTGATTTTAGAATAATCTCCACCGGCGGCAGCAATTTTGGCAACTGATTCAATCACTGCATAGAGGGCTCCGTGGAAAGGACTCCAGGTTGTTAATTTAGAATCATAGCCGTGGCTCATAATTGTACCTGTATTTGTTTCTCCCTTGATTAAAGGGATTTTTGCTGTCATAGCCTGAGTTGGTGTCAGCTGATATTTACCCCCAAAGGGCATTGTCACACTGCCGGCTCCGATTGAACTGTCAAACTTTTCGATCAAACCTTTTTGACTGGCCACATTGAGATCAGCAAGATTCTGCAGCCACTTATCTTTCAAATTTTTCGTTTCCGGCAGACGCTCCCCTGCAGCCTTTTTGAAATAGTTTTCGGCTG
This sequence comes from Halanaerobium sp., assembly GCF_003070835.1. Taxonomy (NCBI): domain Bacteria; kingdom Bacillati; phylum Bacillota; class Clostridia; order Halanaerobiales; family Halanaerobiaceae; genus Halanaerobium; species Halanaerobium sp. Next base: position 6,756 of record NZ_QBLR01000140.1, read on the forward strand.
CTATCGGTTTTGAGACCTTAACCTCAGTTTTTTGAGCTGCTCCATTTGTATCCAGAAAAGCCCGGCTTAGATTAACAATCTGATCATCATTCCATTCCATAATTAAACGGTGGTGATTCTTAACCTCTGCTGCTACAGCGGCTTCCAGATTTTCCTCTGCTGCCAGCTGAATAAATTTTTCCACATCCGCTGCCTCAATCACAACCGCCATTCTTTCCTGCGATTCGGATATCGCAAGTTCTGTTCCATCTAAACCCTCATATTTTTTTGGTACAGCATCCAGATTAATCTCCAGAGCATCAGCCAGCTCACCAATGGCAACCGAAACTCCTCCGGCTCCAAAGTCATTACAGACTTTTATCTTTTTGCTGACCTCAGGATTTCTAAACAGGCGCTGAATCTTTCTTTCAGTTGGGGGATTACCTTTCTGTACTTCCGCACTGCTTTCTTCTATTGAGTCTTCAGTATGCACTTTAGATGACCCTGCTGCACCCCCACAGCCATCACGTCCTGTTTTACCACCTAAAAGCACAATTATATCTCCGGGCAGCGCCTCACCGCGCACTACATTTTCTTTAGGTGCTGCTGCAATAACTGCTCCAATCTCCATATGTTTGGCCAGATACCGCTCATTATAAATTTCGTTAACCATTCCGGTTGCCAGTCCAATCTGATTTCCATAAGAACTGTAGCCGTCAGAGGCTTCCTGCACAATTTTCTTCTGCGGCAATTTTCCTTTTAAAGTCTCTTCAATCGGAGTCCTGGGGTCTCCAGCACCAGTAATCCGCATTGCCTGGTAGACATAAGAGCGGCCGGAAAGAGGGTCTCTAATCGCACCACCAAGACAGGTTGCTGCACCACCAAAGGGTTCAATTTCCGTTGGATGATTGTGAGTTTCATTTTTAAACATAACAAGCCAATCTTCCTCCTGACCATCAACATCTACAGTCACTTCAATGCTGGCAGCATTTACCTCATTTGAAATCTCTAAGTCTTCTAATTTACCTGCTGCTCTTAATTCTTTCATGCCCAGCAGAGCAATATCCATCAGGCAGATATCTTTTTCCTGATCCCGATAAATCTTCTGGCGGCCATTTAAATACTCCTGATAAGCTTTTTTAATTCCCTGAGTAAATTTATTCTCTTCTATTTCGACATTTTCAATTTTTGTTAGAAAAGTTGTATGGCGGCAGTGATCAGACCAGTAAGTGTCAAGTACTCTGATTTCTGTAATTGTCGGATTTCGGTTTTCTTCATCTCTAAAATATTTCTGACAATGTTTCAAATCAGCTAAACTCATCGCCAGACCAAGTTCTGCTAACAAATCTTTTAAACCCTGTTCATCAGCTTCAATAAATCCTGCTGCAGTTTTTACCTTTTCCGGCACTTTATACTGCATTTCCAGACTGGCTGGTTTTTTAAGTGCTGCCTCTCTGGAATCAACCGGATTTATATAATAGTCCTTAATTTTATCTATTTCTGCTTTACTTAAATCTCCTTTCAAAATGAAAACCCGGGCCGCCCTGACAGTCGGCTTCTCATCATTATTTAAAATCTGAATACACTGTTCGGCGGAATCAGCCCGCTGATCATACTGCCCCGGAAGATACTCAACAGCAAAAATTTCTTCATCAGCTGCAGTCTCAATTCCTTCCTGATGGATTAGATCAACAGGTAACTCAGCTAAAATTGTTTCACAGGCTTCCTGATAGGCCGAATTAGAAATATCTGTAATATCATAGCGATTAAGCAGCCTGAGTCCTTCTAAATGATCAAGTACAAGACTCTCTCTAAAATCATGCAAAAGCTCCTCAGCTTCGACATCAAAACCTTCCTTTTTCTCAACAAAAACCCGTCTGATCTTATCTGACATTTTAAGCGCCCCTTTTTGGAAATTTTTAAAAACTAGAATTCATAGTTCAATTGCAAGACATTTTTTAAATTAAAGCTGTTAATTCTAAATAAGAATATTGATAAG
>NZ_QBLR01000141.1:0-8555 GCF_003070835.1 Halanaerobium sp.
TTAAATAATAAAAATATCAATTTAAATCTAAGTTTTAATAAAGAACTCTATATTAAAGGAGATCAGGACAGTCTTTTTCAGATATTCAATAATATTATAGAAAATGCAATTAAATATAATGTTGAAAATGGCGAAATTGAGATTAAAGCTCTAGAGGATAAGAACAGAGTGAAAGTACTTATTAAAGACAGCGGGATAGGAATCAGTAGTGAGGACCTCCCCTTTATTTTTGAAAGATTTTATAGAGCTGATAAATCAAGAAATTCTAAAAATCAAGGAACAGGAATTGGACTTGCCGTAGTTAAAGAATTGATCGAAGCCAACCAGGGAGAAATTGATGTGGAAAGTGATGATAGTGGGACAATATTTAAGTTGATTTTTAGAAGCTTTAAGGATTAATTTAAAGGAATATGATTCTTTATATTGAAATAAAAAATTAGCACAGAATTAATTAATAATTATTAGATTTAAGAGGAGTGATTGGATTGGATTTAACTCGTATCTGGAATTTGTTGACATTAGGTGGCCCAATGACTATACCACTATTGATTGCTTCGGTTTTTAGTCTGGCGGTAATAATTGAAAAAGCGATTTTCTTTTACAGAAATAATGATAATAACTTTAGATTAATCAAAAGAATTGAGATTTTAGTTGAAGAAGGTGACATTTTAAGTGCTTTAAATGAATTAAAAGGTAAAAAAAGTACTAATGCAAAACTGCTTTCAACAGCCTTAGCTCATAATAGTGAAGATCCTTCGCGTTTAAGAGAGGTACTGCAGGCTGTAGGAGAAGATGAAATCAAAAAAATGGAGAGACATCTTCCCATCCTTGATGTTGTTGCTATGATTTCCCCACTGCTTGGTCTTTTAGGAACCGTTATGGGAATTATTAGTAGTTTTAATATCCTGGGAACTGCTGCAGGTGCTGCCAACCCTGCTCAGATAAGTTCTGGTATTGCAGCTGCACTGATCAGTACAGCTTTGGGATTGATTATTGCTATTCCAACTGCTATATTTTATTCATATTTTGCCCATAAAGTGGAAAGAAGGGCTCATCAGATGAACTTAAGCATGGTAGAAATTGTAGATGTTGTAGCTAATAATAGAGGTGACAGTGATGTTCAAAACTACTCTTAAGAAAAAAAGCTCAATCAATATAATTCCGATGATTGATGTTATCTTTTTTCTTTTAGTATTTTTTATGCTTTTTACTACATTTAGGACTACTCCTGAGGGGATTGATATGCAGCTTCCTAAGGCGGTTACTGCAACAGAACAAACTTCAGAAAATTTTATTGTCCAAATTGATTCAGATGGAAATTATTATTACGGAGATCAATCTTTAGCTTTAAACCAAATAATATCTGAAGCTGAAGTTGCTAATCAGGAAAATGCTAATTTAACAATTGTAATTAGTGCTGATAGAAATACGCGTTATGAAAATGTTATTTCCCTAATGGACGGGATGCGTAATGTGGGTATTACAAGGCTGGCACTAGCTGCAGATAAAGAAGGTAGTTAATGGGATGGTGAATTTATGCCTAATAGCAATGACGATCGAAAATTACTGTTGTATATAAGTATTTCAATAATCTTTCATTTTCTAGTTCTTTATTTTCTTCCAATTGGTTTTCTGCACGGAAGTGCTCAAAGTGAGAATGAATTAGATGATTATGGCTATGTGCAGATGGTTGATTATCAGCCCGCTCCCTTAGATGAGGAAAATGCTGAAGAAGAAGCTGAATTAACTGAAGAACCAGCCGAGGAAGAAAAGGAAAAAATTGTAGCGGAAGAACCTGAGCCGGAACCAGTTGAAGAAGAAGTTGAACCGGAACCTCAACCAGAACCAGAGCCAGAATTAGAAGAGGTAGAAGAATTAGAGCCTCAGCAGGAACCAGAAGCTGAACCTGAGATTGAGGCTGAAGATGAACAGCAGCCAGAACCTGAGGTAGAGAAAGAAACTGTTTCTGAACCGGAACCTGTGGAAGAAGAACCGAAACCAGATCCTAAACTGGAGCCCGAGTCTCAACCTGAACCTGAGCCAGTTGAGAAGGTGGTCGAGCCTGAACCAGAACCCGAAGAAAGTTCTGAACAGGAAGAAGACCTTATGGCCAGTGAAGAAAGTGAAAGTGAACTGGAAGTTCCTCAGGAGGAAACTGAGGTTCAATCCGAGCAGACAGAAGATGCAGAAGAAATACCCGAAGAAGATAGCCAGACTGATCAAACAGAGGCTGAAGAAGAAAGTCAGCTCGATCAAGAAACAGCAGAAAATATTCCAGATGAGGATAGTACAGAAGATAATGTTGAGCAGGAGGCTGAAGAAGTTAATCCACCACCTCCACCAACCTCAGGTGATTTAATTGGTCTAATTGAACCGCCAACTTTCCCTAAAGATTTAGTGGGAAGTCGTTCTGAAGGTACAGTTAGATTGATGGTTGAACTTTCACCTGGTGGTAATGTTAATAATATTGAAGTACTGGAATCTTCCGGATATGATTCTATGGACAGAGTTGCTCAGCTAACTTTAGAACACGGCTGGGAATTTAAAGAATATCAAAGACCTTATAGAATTCCTGTTTCAGTAAGGTATTATATTGATGAATCTGATAACAGTCAGGTAGAAGTTGATATCGGTCAGGTTGAATTTATTTCTGGAGGTGAGTGATAATTAATGAAAAAATATAGATATATAATTTCAGTGTCACTAATACTGCTGTTAGTATTCTCTTTTCAGGCAGCAGCACAGAATAATTTTTTTCAAAATGAAGATGAGCACAATAATCTTCGCTTTGGTAATGAGTATATAGTGATTGTAGTTAATCAAAATCAAAACTCACAGGGGAGATTTGCAGTAGAAACAACTGGTGGAGCCCCTGCGAGAGAAAATGACGATAATAAGCCTTTAATTTATGGTCGACCAAATCCCTGGACTTCTTATACATCACTTTGGATTAATGATCAAAAATATGTTTTTGGTGGTTCGACAGAGAGAAGAGCAGGAGATGGTGCTAGATACGGTGAAGTTGTCCAAAAACCGACGGTTGAAGATAATAAAATTGTAACTAAGACTCGTTTTGATAATATTGTAGTTGAACAGATTCTTTCAATCGTTAAAAGTTCAACTACCGGTCTGGCAGATAGCGCTCAAATTCAATATAGAGTTACAAATGAAGGTCAGCAGGAAGAAAAAGTTGGTTTGAGAATAATGCTTGACACCATGCTGGGGGAGAATGATGGTGCCCCTTTTAGACTTGGTGAAGATACTATATCAACTGATAAGTTATATTATGACAAGCAGCTTGATGATTTTTGGCAGGCTTTTGACAGTGTTTCCAATCCTCAGGTAACTTCTCAGGGTTCATTTATTGGGCCTGATGTTAGTACACCAGATAGAGTATATTTTTCTGATTGGGGTAGTCTGGCAGATGGTGTCTGGGATTTTGATTTTAATCCAGGGCAGGACTTTATGCGTAAGGGAGAATATGAAATTGACAGTGCTATGGCAATGTACTGGGTGCCTGAGATATTAGAACCCGGTCAAACTAAGACCTATATTACTAAATATGGTCTTGGTGGAATTACCATTGTTCCTGGCATTTTATCTCTTGGTGTAACCTCACCAGCGGAAGTAACCTTAGATAATAATAATCAGACTTTTCCAGTGGTAGCATATTTAGAAAATACTTCTGAAATTAATGCTCGTAATGTCTCGATTCAAATTGATCTTCCTGATGGCTTTAATGCCGAACAGGTCAGTAGAGATCTCGGTGATATGGAGCCTGGAGATATTTCTCAAATAACCTGGAATGTAGAAGCTGAAGATAAAAATAATCTTCCGGAATCTATGACATATCGTGTTATAGTAGATGCTGATAATACAGATTCAAATGAAGTCGAAAGAAAAGTTGAATTTTTAGGACCTCCCCAGTTGGATGCTAATATAACTCTGATGGAGGACGTAGAATCTGTTGATGGAAGGCTAGAGCCAAATCCATTTAGAATACAGGCTGAAATTAATAATTCAGGGGAAAGTTCTCTTTATGGAGTTGTAGCAGAATTAATTCTGCCTCCTGGTTTAGTTACAGCCAGCAGTGAAATAAGCAAGAAGAATGTTGGAATTTTAAGGAATAATGAAAAGATTAATATTAACTGGGCAATAAAGGCTTTAAGAGTTGATGGAACTCTTCCCTTTGCTCTAAAGGTCAGTGGTCTAAATAATTATCAAAAGACAATAGTTGAAGAAATCAATTTACCTGCATTAAAACCACTTATTTTACTCAGAGAAACCAGAGGACAGCGTGATGAGGATTATTTTGCAGTTGATATAGTTGCCGCAAATATTTCTGAAGCTGAAAATATAGCCTTTGATCTTAATTACGATCCTAAAAAGCTGTTATTAACTCATATTTCTCGTGGTGATTTCTTTGTGCGAGACAATAATTTACTGCCCTTTAACAGGCCTGATAGATCAGAAAAAGGAAAAGTTATATTTGATCAGGAGTTTCCTTTTAATAAAGCAAATGGTGTTATTGCAACAGTCCATTTTCAATTAAAGGAAGACGAACCTGGAAATATAAGTATAAGTAATTTTGAGGCTGTAAATGGACCTGGTGATTCATTTGAGATTGAAATCAGAAATAATTTAGAGGAGGAAAATTAAATGTTAAAATATAAAAGTGTATTTTCAATTACTTTACTGTTAATCTTGATTTTTACCGGGGGGGCTTTTGCCCAGCAGTTTGATGATGTTCCCCGTGATCACTGGGCTTATGACAGTGTCCAGTTCCTTGCAGAAAGAGGATATTTGAGCCTCTATTCTGGTGAAGATTTTAATGGAGAAGAGGCACTAACAAGGTATGAAATGGCAGAAATAATTGCTAATGTATTAGAAAATACTGTTGGAGGTACAGCTTCTCGTAATCTTTCTGAAGAAGATGTTGATGTAATTAGGGAACTTTCCCTAGAATTTAGAGATGAACTGGTTATTATAGCCCAGAAGCAGAAAGAATTTGAAGAAAGATTAAAAAATGCTGAAGACACTAATCAGATTCAGGATGAAGATATATCCAATATTAATGTTAGGGTATCTGAACTGCAGGAAGAAGTACAGGAGATTGCTGATCATATAACTAGACTGGCTGAATTAGAAGAAAATGTCAGTGGTCTGGATAATCGGATCACCACTCTGGAAGAAGAATTAAAAACTATTAAAGAAGAGGGAGTTTCCGGCCAGAGGCTGCAGGAACTGGAGGATAATCAGAGTGTTAACATGACAAGAATTGAAGAACTTGAAGCTAGAATTTCAGAATTAGAAGCAGAAAAAGAAGCTGCCAATGAAGAATTAGAAGAAGAAAGAGGCTCATTTAATACTGGTTATATCCTGGGAGCTCTAGCACTACTGGCTTTAATTCTTTAAGTTAAAGTATTACTGCTTTAGATATTATATTTGCAGCAGTTAATGTTATTTAAAAGTCGGTAACTATATTATATAAGGAGAATAGTATATGAAGAAGCTTCATTTTAAACAAATAATAGTCACACTGGCTTTGATTTTACTATTTAATTCAGTGTTTTTACCGTATTTAACGCCAGTATCAGAGCTTAAAGCTGCTTCAATAGAAAAAGAAGATATTTATACAGGGCTGGGACTAATGTTTTTACTGGTTGTACTTTCTGGTAGCAGTAATAATCAAGAAACAAAAACCAGAAATGATTTTTACAACTATAAAAATTTTAGTGAAGCAGAAATAGAAATTTTGGCCAGTATAATTAATGCAGAAGCTCGAGGGGAAAGCTATCAGGGTAAGGTGGCAGTAGGGGCTGTTATAATTAACAGGGTTTATCACCCTTCCTTCCCAAATTCTATTAAAAAAGTTGTGTATCAATCAGGCCAGTTTACCCCGGTAGAAAATGGAATGATAAATTTATCACCTGACGATGAATCCTTCAGAGCTGCCTATGATGCTGTGAGCGGTCTGGACCCCAGTCAGGGAAGTTTATATTTCTATAACCCTGCTAAATCCAAAAATCCAGAATTCTTTGCTAAGAGAGAAGAAGTTGTAACTATCGGTAACCATGTATTTTTAAAATAAGAGCAAAAGAACCTCAGTCATTATGACTGAGGTTCTTTTTTTAAAGTTTTATTTTATTTTTATTTATTCTACCTCTATAATTTTTTCCACAGCTGAAATTTTTTCGAAATCAAGTTCTTTTGTCACCTGATACATATTTCCACCGGGAGATGTCTCTGGAATATCAGCTGCATTAATTTCGTTAATTTCACCATTTTTAGCGGCAATTAAAATTTTATCATCCTTAGCTGCCCTAACAGCACCTGCCAGTTTATATTTGCTGTTGGAAAAAATTCTTATTCCTTTACCATTTCGTTTCTGAGCTCTAAAACTATTTAGGCTTATTTTATTGGCTCTGCCATCTTCACTAATTGAAATCAGATACTCATCCTCTTTAAAGGTATTAAAGTAGATTACATAGTCATTAGCAGTTAGATTAATGGCTCTGCTGCCGAGTGTATTGCGGCCTGTGGTTGAGAATGTATCTCCACTAAATCTGATTAGATAGCCATTTTTGCTGACCACAATTAGATCCTCTTCGGCATCAGTTTTTACAGCATTAATTAGGCTGTCATCATCCAGTTTAATCGCCCTAATATGGCTGTAATTGGTGCGGTAATCTTCAACCTCACTTCTTTTAACCAGTCCGGAGCGGGTAACAAAAGTGTAGTACTGATTTCCTGTCTGATTCTGGTTTTTATCCAGGATATTTAGAGAGATAATGCTTTCCTGCATCGGAATCTGAAGATACTTACTTAAATTATCTCCAGTAGCCAGGCCGTGGTGTTCTTCAATATCATGGACCTGTAAATTATAAACTTCCCCCTGGTCACTAAAGAAGAGAAGCTGATCTAAAGAAGAACCTTCAACTGTTTGCACCAGATAGTCATTTTTGGCTGCTCTTAAGTTTTTGAATTCTTCATTCCGCTTGATAATTCCCCGGTAGGAAAGCGAGAGAACAGCATTTTTTTCTTTAATCAGGTCATCTTTAGTGATTTCTGCTTTGCTGTCGTCAGCAATTATTTCTGTTCGACGCTGATCATTAAAGCGTTTTTTAATTTCTTTGAGCTCTTCTCGAAGAACATTATTTAACTCTTCTTTATTATTTAAAATATTTTTGTAGTACTTGATTTTTTCTGCCAGATCCTCTCTTTCAGCCTCAAGTTTTTCAAACTCCATTCCCACCAGGCGCTGCAGCTGCATTTCTAAAATAGACTGAGCCTGTTTTTCTGAAATATCCAGCTTGTTAATTAGTTTATCTTTAGCTTCTTTTTTTGACTGAGAGCTTCTAATGACCTGAATTACTATATCGAGTTCATCAATTGCTCTTTTTAAGCCTTCTAAGATATGGTATCGATTTTCAGATTTATTTAAATTATATTCGGTATGGTTTCTAATAACCTTTTTGCGAAAATCTAAAAAGTGGTCTAAAATCTCCAGTAGACCCATCACTACAGGTTTTTTATCATTGAGGGCCAGGAGATTAATTCTAAAATTAGTCTGAAGATTAGTATATTTATACAATCTGTTTAAAGTTAATTCGGCATCAGCACTGCTCTTTAATTCAATTACAATTCTAATTCCTTTTTTATCTGACTCATCTCTTAAATCAGAAACAGCAGATATTTTCCCTTTGTTAACCAGATTGGCTATTTCTTCAATTAATTTTGCTTTATTAACCTGATAGGGAATTTCGGTAATAATTAAATTCTGATGTCTACCTTCCTTTTCAACTTTACTTTTGGCTCTTAAGGTGATTTTTCCCTTACCGGTTTCATAAGCAGCTTTAATACCATCATTACCAACTATAGCAGCTCCAGTTGGGAAATCAGGTCCGGGTAGGTGATTTTTAATAATAGTATCCAGTCTGGCATTAGGATAGTCGAGAAGGTGAATTAAGGCATCTATAACCTCTCCTAAATTATGAGGAGGGATAGATGTACTCATCCCAACAGCAATCCCGCTGGAGCCATTAACTAAAAGATTGGGGATTTTAGATGGCAGTACTTCCGGTTCTTGCAGACTGCCATCAAAATTATCAATAAAATTAACAGTATCTTCGTCTATATTATCTAAAAGCGATTCTGCAATTTCTGTCAGCTTAGTTTCTGTATATCGCATGGCAGCAGCACTATCACCATCAATTGAGCCAAAATTACCGTGGCCGTCGATCAGCTGATAACGCTGATTAAAGTCCTGGGCCATCCTGACCATAGCATCGTAAACTGCACTATCACCGTGAGGATGGAATTTACCTAAAACTTCACCAACCAGGCGAGCTGATTTTTTATGAGGACGATTGTGCAGCAGCCCCAGTTCGCGGGCGGCAAAAAGTATTCTTCTATGTACAGGTTTTAAACCATCTCTAACATCAGGTAAAGCTCTACCGATTATTACACTTAAGGAATAATTCAGGTAAGCATCTTTCATTTTATCTTCAATTGCAATTGGATAAATTTCTTCTTTCATTATCTATCTCCTCTCA
>NZ_QBLR01000009.1:0-40865 GCF_003070835.1 Halanaerobium sp.
GGTAAATATTATATATTTTTACTATATTTCTAACCGATTAGATTTTTTAAAATTCAAACTTCTAACCGATTAGAAAGAATTCTAAGGATTTTTAAGCTAATAATAAATATAATTGGGGAGATAGATTATTATGGTTACAATCAAAGATGTAGCAAAAAAAGCAGGAGTTTCTGTAGCAACAGTGTCTGCTGTAATAAATAAAGATTCTGATGTTAAAGTTAGTGATAGACTTTCAAAAAAAGTTATAAGTGCTGTAAGTGAACTAAATTATCGGCCCAACAGAATTGCTAGAGCATTATCAAAAAAAGAAAATCCAATGATAGCCTATGTAGTTCCAACTATCAGAAATGAATTTTTTTCACAGATTGGTCATTATATTGAAAATTTTGCCTTTGAAAAGAAATATGGAGTATATTTATGTAATACACATTCACGAATAGAAAGGAGTGATTTATATTTAAATAATCTAATTGAAAACAGAGTCGGTGGGGTTATCGTAACTTTGACCTGGGAGATTATGACCAGTAATTTTATAGAGAATCTTCTGGAAGCAGATATTCCTGTAGTCGGAATGGCTGGAGCAAGAAAACGAGACGATATAGATACAGTATTAATTGATGATCAGGAAGGAAGTTTTAAAGCTGTTGAATATTTGATTAAAAATAATAAGTCAAATATTGCCTTCGTTGGGGTAGAAGAAAGTAAAACTACTGAGATTAGATATTCTGGTTACAAAAAAGCATTAAAAGAAAATAATTTAAAATTAGATAAAGATTTAGTTTCGATTCAAAAAGATTTTGATAGAGAAGATGGATATCAGGCAGCAGAAGAATTAATTGAAAATAATGGCTCAATAGATGCAATCTTTGTTTATAATGATGTGATGGCTTCTGGAGTGATTGATTATTTAAATTATAAGAAAATAAAAATACCGGATGAAGTTGCAGTTATAGGTTATGATAATAGTGTAGCTTCTTATACAAATCCTAAGCTTTCTACAATGGATTTGCCAAAGTATAAAATTGCAGAAAAAACTATGGAATTATTATTTAGGAGAATTGATAATGGAGGAAGTGATAGTTATCAGACACATCTTATTCATCCCAAATTAGTAATAAGAGAAACTACTTAACTTTTAGGGAGGTGAAATATTTTTGTTTGTGATTTACAGTCTGTAAAGTTAAAGCTGAAGTTTTTATAACCAAAAGGAGGAAATAAGCATATGTTTCTAGCTAAAGGAAGAAAAGTTATAATTTTGAGTTTTGTTTTGGTTTTAGGATTTTTATTAGCAGCAACAGCAGTCAATGCTGAAACTGTAGAGTTGAATATGTGGACATTTGTTAACGCTCATGCTGAATTCTTTGAAATGAAAGCTGAAGAATATAATCAGGCACAATCTGATGTTACCTTAAAACTTAAAACTCAGACCTTACCATATGATCAAATGCATGATAAATTAAATGTTGCTTTACAAACAGGAATGGGTGCTCCTGACATAGTTGATATTGAAATTGCAAAGTTTCCGGGGATTGTTGCCAATAGTGTTGATAAACTGGTTGATCTTACTTCCGTAACAGATAAGTATAAAGATGAAATTGTTACTGCCAGACTTGCTCCTTATTCTTCATTAGAAGGTAAAGTTTATGGTATTCCAACTCATATAGGAACAGCAGTTATTTATTATAATCAGGAACTATTTAAAGAAGCCGGTGTGTCAGTTGATGATATTAAAACCTGGGAAGATTATGTTGAAGTAGGTAAAAAATTAACCAAAGATACCGATGGTGATGGAGAGATAGATCAATGGATGGCCCCTGTAGCACACGGATCAGCCTGGCCATTTCATTTAATGAGTCGTCAGTTTGGAAGTAATTCTTTTGATGAAGATGGAAATATTATATTGGACAGAAAAGAAAATATAAAAGTACTACAGTTTTTACAGGATCTAGTTTACAAACATAAAATAGGAAATGTCATGCAGGATTACCATCAGCAAAATTTCTATGATGTCATGAATAGTGGTAAATATGCAAGTGTTTTGCCAATGCCACAGTGGTACATGATTAGATTTACTGATTTCATGCCTGATTTAAAGGGAAAAATATTAGTTCGTCCAATGCCTGCCTGGAGTTCTGGAGGAACTCTTTCAGCGACTGGTGGCGGAACCGGTACAGCTATCACTAAGCAGGCTAATAACATTGAAGTTGCTAAAGATTTCTTAGCCTTTGCAAAGCTAACTGAAAAAGCGGGTGTACAGATCTGGACAGAACTTGGATTTGATCCAATAAGAAAAGATGCATATAATCATGAAGAATTATATGAACCCTTACCTTACTTTGGTAACGAGAGAGTGATGAATACTATTAAAAGCTTACAAAGTGAAATTCAACCTTTATATCTAACAGGACTTTACCCAAAAGTTCAGGATATTTTAGGTGAAGAAGTACTATTTAAAACTATTGAACAAAATAAAGATGTGGAGAAAGCACTTAAAGATGCTGCGGAGACATTACGTTCCGAATAATCAAACATTAATTCTTTCTTACAACTTTATCAAAAAGTAAATTAAAATGGTTGCACTGTGAAAAGAGTGTATTTTTTGCAGTGCATCCAGAATTACAATACTTATGGGGGGGGAAATGAATGATTAAAAAGATTTTATATAATAAAAAAATAGTCCCATGGATATTTATAGCTCCTTTTTTAATCTTTTTTACTATTTTTAAAGCATACCCAATTATATATTCATCCTTTTTAAGCCTGCATGAGATGCAGGGATTATCAGGAAGAGAATTTGTTGGTTTAAAAAATTATATTGAACTTATAAATGATAGTAATTTTCTAAAAGCTGTATGGAATAATACCAAATATATGATTGGAACTATGATTACTTTGATTCCTATTCCACTGATTTTTGCAGTTTTATTGGATTCTAAACATTGTAAGGGTAAAAATATTTATAAAACAATCTTATTTATTCCAACTTTAACTTCACTGGTTATAGCTGCAGCAGTTTTCAAAATTTTATTATATAAAGGCGAAACTGGGATTGTAAATTTGTTAATAGGTTATATTGGGATTCCACCTCAAAAATGGTTAATAAATCCCCTGTTAACAATACCTTCAGTGGTTTTAATTGCAACCTGGCGCTGGACAGGTATGAATTTAATTTATTTTACAACCGGATTAACTGGTATATCAAAAGAGTTATATGAATCAGCTTCAATTGATGGAGCCAATATGCTGCAGCGTTTTTACTATATAACAGTGCCACTTTTAAAACCAATTATTATTTTTGTAGCGACACTAAATTTAATTGGCGGATATAAATTATTTACTGAAGTTTATATGTTGTGGGATGGTGGAGCCTCACCGGGAAAAAGTGCTTTAACTTTAGCTGTAATGATGTATCGGACAGCCTTTTCATATTTTGAGTTGGGTTATGCTTCAACTATTGGTTTTTTAATGGCATTAATTATTTTAATTCTTTCTTTATTCCAACTCAAACTCACTGGATTCTTCAAAGAAAATTAATTTATAATAGATACTTTTGGAGGTTAAATTATGCGGCTTCATATTTCAAATAATATTAAAACTTTTGGAGTAGTTGTGTTTTTTATTTTTGTTTGTCTATTGTTTATAATACCATTTTACTGGATGTTTGTTTCATCTTTTAAGCCGTCGGGAGAAATATTCACCAGTAGTTTAAGTTTATTACCAAACAATCCCATTATCACGAATTATACAGAACTTGCTGATACTCATTTTATAAGATGGTATATTAATAGTATAATTTTTGCAACTGGCTATGTTATCCTGGGATTGTTTGTTTGTAGTCTTGCCGGTTTTGCCTTTGCAAAATATGAATTCAAATATAGAAATTTTATATTTTTAATTATTGTTGCAGCTCAAATGCTGCCCATTCATATTCAATTAATTCCACTTTTTATTATGTTAACTAAAGCCAGAATTATTAATACTTATGCTGGTTTAATATTGCCAATGATTGCAAATCCACTGGGCTTATTTTTTGTGCGCCAATATATGGTGGGAATAGAAGATGATCTTCTAAATGCAGCGAGAGTTGATGGAGCTTCAGAATGGCAGATATTTTATCGAATAGTTTTACCTATATCAAAACCAGTATTAGCTGCTTTAGCCATTTTATTTTCTATTTTTGCCTGGAATAATTTGTTATGGCCTTTAATCGTAATGAGAACAGAAGAGATGTTTACTTTGGCTGTGGGTTTATCAACGTTAATCGGGCAGTATCGACCTCGTTATGGTATGTTAATGGCTGGCTCCGTATTGGCTGTTCTGCCGATTGTACTTTTATTTTTGAAAATGCAGGAACATTTCATTTCCGGCCTGACAGCTGGCAGTATTAAAGGATAATAATATAAATTAATTTTGGAGGAATATAATTATGAATAAACTGATATTAAATATAGAGCAAGCAAAAGAGAAGATAAATAAAAATATTTATGGACATTTTGCAGAACACTTAGGAAGATGTATTTATGAGGGATTTTGGGTTGGAGAAGATTCTGAAATTCCTAACACAAGAGGCATCAGAAATGATGTTATTGAAGCTTTGAGAGAAATTAATATACCAGTCCTAAGGTGGCCTGGAGGTTGTTTTGCAGATGAATATCACTGGAAAGATGGAGTGGGCCCCCGTGAAGAAAGAGCTACTATTGTTAATAATCACTGGGGTGGTGTAACTGAGAATAATCATTTTGGTACACACGAATTTATGGATCTCTGTGATCTTTTAGATACAGAACCATATATCTCCGGTAATCTGGGTAGTGGAACTATTAGAGAAATGCAGGAATGGGTTGATTATCTGACTCATGATGGAGAATCACCAATGTCTGACTGGAGAAAAGAAAATGGTCGTGAAGAACCCTGGGATTTAAAATATTTTGGAGTAGGAAATGAGAACTGGGGCTGTGGTGGAAACATGCGGCCTGAATATTATGCTGATAAATATAAAAACTATCAAACATATATTAATGATCATGGAGATAATAAAATTTTCAAAATCGCCTGTGGATCACATGACAGCAATTATCACTGGACCGAAGTTTTAATGGAAGAAGCAGCTGATAAGATGGATGGTTTAAGCCTCCATTATTATACTGTTCCCGGTGATGAGTGGGAAAATAAAGGTTCAGCAACTGATTTTGACCAGGATGAATGGTATATTACCTTAAAAAAAGCTATGTATATGGATGAACTAATAACAAAACACAGCACGATAATGGATAAATATGATCCCGAAAAGAAAGTTGCTTTAATCGTTGATGAGTGGGGAACCTGGTATGATGTAGAACCCGGAACAAATCCTGGTTTTTTATATCAGCAGAATACTTTAAGAGATGCGCTTGTAGCCGGAATACACTTAAATATTTTCAATCAGCATGCAGATAGAGTAAAAATGGCCAACATAGCTCAAACTGCAAATGTTCTCCAGGCAATGGTTTTAACTGATGAAGAAGATATGATTGTAACCCCATCCTATTATGTTTTTAAAATGTTTAAAGTACATCAGGATGCACTTCAAATCCCTATTCATTTAGAAACTGAAAAATATAAAGAGATTCCAAAACTGAGTGCTTCTGCTTCTAAGAATGATCTGGGTGAGGTTAATATTACTCTTTGTAATCTGGATCCAGAAAATGATGCGAAAATAGAGACCATAATTAATTCAATTGATGCAACTGAAGTTAAGGGGACAATTTTAACTTCAGACAATTCAAATGATCATAATACATTTGAAAATCCTGATCTTGTGAAACCAGAAAAATTTGATGAGTTTAGTATTGAAAACCAGAAGTTGACTGGGGAAATACCTTCCAGTTCTGTGGTTTTATTGACTTTAAAATAAAATGAAAGGAATTGATTTATGATAAAACAACAAGTGAATCCATATTTACCATCATGGGAGTATATCCCTGATGCTGAACCATATGTTTTTAATGAGCGAGTATATATTTACGGTTCTCATGATCGATTCAATGGTCATGCCTACTGTTTAAATGATTATGTCTGCTGGTCGGCTCCAGTTGATGATCTTTCGGATTGGCGTTATGAAGGGGTAATTTATAAAAAAACAGAAGATCCTCTTAATCCAGATGCCAGCATGTGTTTATATGCTCCGGATGTGACTGTTGGCCCTGATGGTCGCTATTATCTTTATTATGTTCTTGATAAGCTGTCTATAGTTTCAGTGGCTGTTTCTGATACTCCGGCTGGAGAATATGAGTTTTATGGTTATGTCCATTATCAGGATGGTACTCGCCTTGGTGAAAAAGAAGGAGACCAGCCGCAGTTTGATCCTGGTGTAATTACTGAAGGGGAGAAAACATATTTGTATACTGGCTTCTGTCAGAAAGGTGATAAATCAAGAAATGGGGCGATGGCCACAGTTTTAGATTACGATATGCTGACAATAATTGAAGAACCTAGATTTGTAATCCCGAGTGAACCTTATAGTGAGGGAACAGGCTTTGAAGGGCATGAATTTTTTGAAGCTCCATCGATTAGAAAAAGAGAAGATACATATTATTTAATTTATTCTTCAATTTTAATGCATGAATTATGCTATGCTACGAGCAAGAAGCCAACCGAAGGTTTTGAATATCAGGGAACTATTGTCAGCAATGCTGATATTGGTATTGAAAGCTATAAAGCGGCTGCTAAGCCAATGTATTATGGCGGAAATAATCACGGCAGCATTGTTGAAATAAATAATCAGTGGTATATCTTTTATCACCGACATACGAATGGAACCAATTTTAGCAGACAGGCCTGTCTGGAAAAAATTGAATTTACAAACGAGGGAAATATTCCCCAGGTAGAGATGACTTCTACTGGTTCAAAAGATAATCCGTTAATTGGGGTGGGAGAATACCCGGCCTATCTTGCCTGTAATTTATTTACTGATGAAGAATCAGTTTATACTGATTTTACCGGTGCCTGGATGGATAAGCAGTTTCCGAAGATAACTCAGGACGGTAAAGATGGAGATAAAGAAACAGGTTATATTCAGAATATGAAAGATTTTGCAACAGCTGGTTTTAAATATTTTGAGTTTAATAATATAAATAAAGTTAAAATTAAAGTTCGTGGTTACTGCAGCGGCAGATTTGAAGTTAAGACAGCCTGGAATGGGGAGGTTTTAGCAGAAATACAGGTTGAATTTTCAAATATCTGGCAGGAATATTCAACAGATGTTAAAATTCCAGATGGAGTACATTCATTATATTTTACCTACAGAGGGGAAGGAAGTGCTAGTTTAGCTTCGTTTACTCTGCTGCCAGGAAACTAAAAAATTGAATTGTAACAGAAAAATATAACATTCGTACCGCTATTTATGTAGCGGTATTTCTTTTTTTAATCAAAAAAGTCTGAAAGTTCTTGCAGGAATCAGATGATAGGTGGAGAATAATATAAGTACAGCATTAATTTAAGTCTTAAATTAATGCTGTGGATTGTTTAAGTTTTATCTTATATTTACTATTTTTAAAAAATAATTTAATAGGGGGATAATAAATGAGTTTTGAATATCATGTTGCAAAAAAAGGCTCAGATTTTAATCAAGGAACTAAAGAAGAACCATTTTTAACAATTAATAAGGCTGCACAAATTGCACAGGCTGGAGATACTGTTATAGTTCACGAAGGTACATACAGAGAATGGGTTAAGCCGCAGAATAGAGGTTTAAGTGATAAGAGGAGAATTACTTATCAGGCAGCTGAAAATGAAAAAGTAGTGATTAAAGGTTCAGAAAGAATAAAAGACTGGAAGAATGTTGAAGCTTCAATCTGGAAAACAGAAATAGATAATCAAATTTTTGGTGACTATAATCCCTATCAGGAAGAAATTTTTGGTGACTGGCTGATCCATACTGGTGGTCAGGAAACAAAACACTTAGGAGATGTTTACCTAAATGGAATGTCTTTTTACGAAGTCGACTCTTATGATAAATTAGTTGATCCAGAAGTTAAAATCGAAATAAAAGATGACTGGACTGGGAAAGTAGATAAAGTAAAAAACCCGGAGCAGACAAAATATCTTTGGTATGTAGAGGTTGATCAAGAAAAAACAACTATTTATGCTAACTTTCATCAGGCAGATCCAACTGAGGAACTAGTTGAGATAAATGTCCGCAAAGCCTGTTTTTATCCAGAAACTACTGGTATTGATTATATTACTGTTAAAGGTTTTGAGATGGCCCAGGCAGCTACTCCCTGGACACCTCCAACAGCAGATCAACCAGGTCTAATTGGTCCTAACTGGAGTAAAGGTTGGATTATTGAAGAGAATAACATACATGATGCAAAATGCAGTGCGATTAGTATTGGTAAAACTGCAGCAACTGGTGATAATTTCCGCAGTAAAAGACAGGATAAACCCGGTTATAAATATCAGATTGAATCAGTTTTTGAAGCAGGAGATTACGGCTGGAACAAAGATAATATTGGATCTCATATTATCAGAAATAACACCATTCATGATAGTGGTCAGAATGGAGTTGTTGGCCATTTAGGCTGTATTTTCAGTGAAATCTATAACAACCATATCTATAATATTGCTTTAAAAAGAGAATTTTATGGTCATGAAATTGCTGGAATCAAACTGCATGCTCCTATTGATGTAGAAATTCATGATAACCGGATTCATGACTGTTCATTAGGTACCTGGATGGACTGGCAGACTCAAGGAACGAGAATCAGCAGCAACCTCTATTATAATAATAACCGCGACTTATTTATTGAAGTCAGCCACGGACCTTATATTGTTGATAATAATATTTTAGCTTCTGATTATGCACTGGATAACTTTTCTCAGGGTGGAGCCTATGTTAATAATTTAATAGCAGGCAAAATGGTACAGCGAAAAGTCTTAAAGCGTTCAACTCCCTATCATCAGCCGCACAGCACTAAAATTAAAGGCTTCACTGTAATTTTGGGTGGTGATGATCGTTTTTATAATAATCTATTTATAGGTCTGGATGAAAGTGACGAAATTATAATCGGAGAAAATGATTCTAAAGAAGGTGTAGGAACTGCTCATTATGACAATTCTCCGACTTCTTTAGCGGAATATTTTGAAAAAGTACATCAAAAACCAGGAGATGTAGAAATATTTATGGATACCAAGCAGCCTGTTTATATTAATAATAATGTTTATTTAAATGGAGCACTTCCTTTTGAAAAAGAAGAAAATAACTATATTAATCCTGGTTTTAATCCAGAATTGAGAATTATAGAGTCTGAAGATGCCGTCTATCTGGAGTGTAAGTTAACAGCAGATTTTAAAGACCTTGCAGCGGAAGTTAAAAGCACCAGAAGTCTCGGTAAAGTTAGGATTGCTGATGCAGACTTTGATGATCCTCAAGGAAAAGAAATAATTATTGATAGAGATTATTTAGGAAAATCTCAAAAAGGGACTGTTGGACCTTTATCTATTCTGCAAAAAGGCACTAATAGAGTTAAAATCTGGGGCAAATAAAGAGGTTATTGTTGATAAAAAGAATAATATTAAAAAAATTAAAATTATTTTGCAGGAATTTGTATTATTATGTCGAAATATATAATTATAAGTTAATTTACTTGTTAAATTAACATTTAAATTAAATTCTGGTCATATATAATTAGCTTAAGAAAGGAGGGAGGATTCAATAATTTTAGGTTTATTTAATCAAACAGGGAGGTTATTAAAAAAATGAAAAAATCATTATCTTTAATTCTGTCAATTTCTATGTTTTTAGTTGTTCTCTTAAGTGTTTCTGTTATTGCTCAAGAAGAAATTGTCTTATGGGATATAACTACTGAAGCAGAGAGTGAATTACCAGTAATTCAGGATGCAATTGCAAGATTCGAAGCAGATAATCCTGAGTATACAGTAAGACATGTACCAACAAGTAATGACGATTATAAAACAAAACTTCAGGTAGCAATGGGAGCTAATAATGAACCAGATATTTTTATGTCCTGGGGTGGAGGTCCATTAAAAGAATATGTTGATGCAGGTAAAGTAATGGATATGACCGAGGCATTAAAGCAGGATGACTGGATTGAAAGATTTGTGCCGGCCGGTTTAGAAATTGCCAGATTTAATGAGAATTATTATGCTGTGCCAATTACCGGTATGAGAGCAGTTCTAATGTTTTACAGAACTGACATTTTTGAAGAAGTAGGAGTGGAAATTCCAGAAACCTATGAAGATTTTAAAGATGTAATTGTTCAGCTGAAGGATGCCGGGTATATTCCTCTTTCTCTGGCAAACAAAAATAGATGGACAGGCTCAATGTATTATATGTATTTAGTTGACCGCATCGGTGGGAAAGAAGCTTTTCTTAATGCGGCCAGTAGAGATGGTGGATCATTTGCAAGTGAAGCTTTTGTTAGAGCAGGAGAAGTTATTCAGGAACTTGTTGATCTTGGTGCATTTCCTCCCGGTGTAAATGGACTTGATGAAGATCAGGGACAATCCCGACAGCTCTTATATGCTGATCGAGCAGCAATGTATTTAATGGGAGACTGGGCATATGGATTGATTAGAAACGAAAATCCAGCAATGTTAGAGAATTTCAGTTTCTTTAGATTTCCAGTTTTTGAAGATGGTAAAGGAGATCCAACCAATTTAGTTGGTTCACCAGGAGGAAACATGTACAGTATTGCTAAAAGTAGTAAGCATAAGGAAGCAGCTATTGAGTTTCTTAAATATTTATCAGATGAAACTGCAGCAAAACAGTTAGTAGATCTTGGTAACCTGGCTCCTTTTAGAGGAGTAGAAAAATATTTAGATGATCCATTTATGGTTGATATATATACTGCATTGAATAATGCTAATTATGTTCAATTATATTATGATCAGTATTTACCTCCTCAAATAGCTCAAGCACATCTAGATACTATGCAGGGCTTATTTGGAAAAACTATGACTCCTGAGGAAGCAGCACAGATGATGGAAGATGAAGCACAAAAATATTTTAATGAAAATTAAATGAGAGTTATTATAATCACCCTGCTTTATTAAATGCAGGGTGATTATTTAACTATCATACTGGGAGGTATTCATATATGCAGAAGGTTAGTAAATTAACTATATTTTTATTTTTACTGCCGGCACTATTATTTTTTTCACTCTACATGGTAGCTCCAATACCTCTTTCTGCATTTTATTCATTTTTTAGATGGAAAGGATTTGGAGAGAGAATTTTTATTGGCTTAAATAATTGGATTGAATTAATTGGAGATGATATTTTTCACAAGGCGTTATTTAATAATTTTAAGTTAGTTTTTTTATCTTTATTTGGGCAGTTACCAATTGCCTTAGCTTTAGCTATTTTACTGGCCAAAAAAACGAAAATTACTGATATTTTAAAGACAATATATTTTGTTCCTCTGTTAATGTCTTCGGTTGCTGTTGCAACTTTATGGAGTAATATCTATGATCCAAATTTTGGCTTATTAAATATGTTTTTACAGACAATTGGTTTTGAAAATTTGTTTATAAATTATCTGGGGAGTCCTAAACTGGCATTATATTCTGTAATTGTAGCGATTAACTGGCGTTATATACCTTTTTATATGATTCTGTTTTTAGCAGCGATAAAAAATATCCCCGATGAGCTTTATGAAGCTTCAAAGGTTGATGGGGCATCCAAATGGGAGAACTTCCGTTACATCACCTTACCCTTACTTAGACCTACAATTATTAATGCCAGTGTGCTTTCTCTTGTGGGTTCTCTAAAGTTTTTTGATATTGTATATGTTTTAACTGGTGGGGGTCCAAACAATGCTTCAGAATTAATGGCAACCTATATGTATAAAAATGCTTTCAATAGTTTGCGGATGGGTTACGGTAGTACTATTGCTCTTGCTTTATTTATCATTGCCTTTACATTTTCAATTTTATTTATGAAAGCGACAAGAAAGGGTGATAAATAATGTCAAAAAGCGCAAAATTAATAGTTGTATTACTTGCTGGTATCTGGTTGTTGATAACACTTTATCCTTTTATATTTATGCTGCAGACAAGTATGAAAACTAATATGGAGTATTTTACCAGCTCAGTCTGGGCATTTCCAGAAAATATTAGTTTAGATAATTATTTAACTGCCATGAACTCGGGTTTTATAAGATTTTATTTAAATAGTTTATTTGTAACTATTTCTTCTCTTGTAATAATAATCATATCAGCTTCTATGGCAGCCTATATGATTGCTAAAATAGATTTCAAGTTAAGCAACTCTGTTTTTTCTTTTTTCCTGGCTGGAATGATGATTCCAATTCATATTACTTTGATTCCAGTTTATAAAATGACTCAGACAATGGGCTTATATGATAAATTAACAGGTTTAATTGGTCCTTATGTAGCTTTTAGCTTGCCAATTTCAATATTTATTTTAACAGGATTTATTGCAGAAATTCCAAGAGAATTAGAAGAAGCAGCCTATATCGATGGGGCAAATATATTTCAGATTTTTACTAAAATAATTTTCCCACTTATTAAGCCGGCAGTATCTACAGTGGCTATCTATAATTTAGTTCTCTTATGGAATGAATTTATTTATGCTCTGGTTTTGATCTCAAATCCAGACAAATGGAATTTGACTCTAGGATTATGGAATTTTCAGGGACAATATGGAACTAATGTACCGATGGTTATGACAGGAGTTATGTTGTCAGTTTTACCACTTTTATTATTCTATATTTTCCTTCAGGAAAAAGTAATAAAGGGTATGACAGCTGGAGCTGTAAAAGGTTAATTTTTATAAAACTAAACACTGCTAGTTTAATTAACTTTATTTTGAAAGGAGAAACTATATGAGTTTTTTGCAGATGCAGGGTAAAGACATAATAAATGAAAATGGAGAAAAAATTTATCTCCGAGGAGTTAGCTTTGGTGGCTGGTTGAATATGGAGAACTTTATTACAGGCTACCCGGGAGCAGAGTCTTCAGTCAGAAAAGCAATAAGAGAAGAATTAGGAGAAGATAAATATAAAGCTTTTTTTGACAGTCTGCTTGATTCGTTTATTACAGAAGCTGATTTTAAATTTTTAGCAGAAATAGGTTCTACGGTGATCAGAGTACCTTTTAATTACAGACATTTTGAGGATGATATAAATCCTGGTAAATATAAGGATGATATTTTTAAATACTTAGATAAAGTGGTAGAATTCGGAAGAAAATATGGGATCTATATTATTTTAGATTTACATGCGGCTCAAGGCTGGCAAAATGAAGGTTGGCATTCTGATAATCCCCAAAATGTATGTTTAATGTGGGATAATATAGATTACCAGAATCGAGTTGCAAAACTCTGGCAGCATATTGCTATAAGATATAAAGATGAGGAATATGTAGCTGCTTATGATTTAGTGAATGAACCAAATGCGCCAACTGTAGAAAAAATTAATGGTTTTTATAAAAAGATAGTAAAGGCAATCAGAGAGGTAGACAAAAAACATATTATTTTTCTGGAAGGTAATCATTATTCTAAGCAATTTGAAGGGTTTGAAGAACCATTTGATGATAATTTAGCCTACAGTTCTCATAATTATACTCCGGCAACACATCGCGCACGCAGATATCCTGGACCTGTAGTAGAAATGGAAAGAGCAACTGGGTCAGTTTATGCTGATAAAAAATGGCTGGAAGATTCTTTGTTAGAAAGAAATGGTTGGATAATTGAACATCAACGCCCTTCCTGGGTAGGTGAATTTGGAGCTTTATTTGATGGAGATGTAAATAATCCCACTCCTGCAGATGGTGAAAGATTAAAGGCTTTAAGAGATCAGTTAGAAGTTTTTAATAAACATGAGCAACACTGGACAATCTGGACCTACAAAGATATTGGAGTGCAGGGACTTGTTGTTCCCAAAAGTGATTCAGAATATCTCAAAAGGATTTCCGGCTTAAATAAAATAAAACGCGAACTTGGTCTTGATGCTTGGACTGCGAGAAATAATGGGCTTTTACATGCAGAAACCAGTAAAATTCTTAAAGTTGTTGCTAACTCAGTTGCTACAAATTTGAATGAATTTAGTTTGGATTACAGTGGAGAATGGTTTAGGAAACTTGGAAGGGAATCCATTTGCAGTACAATATCTACAATGCTTTCTTCAGTTTATGCAGCTCAGTTTATTGATCTGAGTAAAAAAGAAATCAAAAAAATGCATGAGCAGGCTTTTAAATTTGAAAACCTTGAAAAAAGAGATTATTTAGTTGAGGTTTTAAAAAGTGCTTTGAAACAATAATGATCATTGTTAAAGAATATCTATCCAGGAGAGATAATTATGCTTAAAAGTCAAAAAATACGCAAAAGCAGTCCTGAACTTGACGCTTTAAAAATGGGGATGGATTGGGAGGAAGAGGATTTAGCAAAAGCTCAAATTTTAGTCAGCAGTACCTATGGTTACGGTCATCCAGGCAGTTTTCATCTTGATCAGCTGGTTGAGCAGGCACTGCAGAGTTTACAAAATGAGGGTGCAAAAGGGGCTTCAATGATAGTCAGTGACATCTGTGATGGGATTGCCCAGGGACATGATGGAATGAATTATTCTCTGGTCTCCAGAGAAATGATTGCAAATATGGTAGAAGTTCAGGCGAAAGCCGCCCCTTATGACGGCATGCTGATGATCTCAGCCTGTGATAAAGCAATCCCTGCTCATTTACTGGCAGCAGCCAGGTTAAATCTACCGACTGCACATGTACCAGGTGGCTCAATGGCTCTAGGTGAGAAAAATACTACTGTTGATATGACCGCCAGTGATTATGCGAAATATAAAAGAGGAGAAATCAGCAAAGAGAAATATTTAGAAACCCAAAAGCTGGCCTGTCCTTCCTGTGGAGCCTGTCAGTTTATGGGCACAGCTTCTACAATGCAGGTCATGGCTGAGGCACTTGGACTGGCACTACCCGGGGCTGCTTTAATCCCTGCCAATGGCCCCTACTTAAAAGAAATGACCGAGCTGGCTTCCTCATATTTAACTAAAGCTGTAAAAAATGATCTTAAAGTTAAAGATATAGTCACCAAAGAGTCAATTGAAAATGCAATTACAGTTCATGCTGCCATAGGTGGCTCGAGCAATGCGCTGCTGCATCTGCCGGCCTTTGCTCATGAGCTGGGAATTGAAATTGAAGGCAACTTATTTGATAAGATTAACCGTAAAGTTCCATTTTTGGTGAATACAATTCCGAGTGGTGATTATCCGACTCAGTATTTCTGGTATGCAGGTGCGGTTCCGGAAATCATGAAAAGAATTAAAGATCAGCTGCACCTTGACGTATTAACAATTACTGGAAAAACTCTGGGCGAAAATTTAAATGAATTAAAA
Source organism: Halanaerobium sp. (assembly GCF_003070835.1). Taxonomy (NCBI): domain Bacteria; kingdom Bacillati; phylum Bacillota; class Clostridia; order Halanaerobiales; family Halanaerobiaceae; genus Halanaerobium; species Halanaerobium sp. The sequence continues at coordinate 15,360 of NZ_QBLR01000009.1, forward strand.
ACCTTTTCCTACCTCAAAGGAATGGAAACCAAACCGGCTTTAATGCCAGCAGAAGAAAAAGTGATTTTTCCGGTTGATTCTCCAATTAATGCTCAGGGAGCGATTGCAATTCTGAAAGGCAATCTGGCCCCAGAAGGTTCAGTGGTCAAGCATTCAGCTCTACCTGAAGAAATGAAGAACTTTGTTGGCCGAGCTAGAGTCTTTGACAGGGAAGAAGAAGCAATGGAAGCTGTATTAAATGGAGATATAGTTTCCGGTGATGCTGTAATTATCCGTTATGAAGGCCCCAAAGGTACTGGAATGCCGGAGATGTATTATACAACAGAGGCTATCGCTTCTGACCCAAAATTAAATAAAACTACCGCTCTAATAACTGACGGGAGATTTTCCGGTGCTACCCGGGGACCGGCAATTGGCCATGTTTCACCAGAGGCTGCCTCCGGCGGACCAATTGCTTTAGTTAAAGAAAACGACTTAATAGAAATTAATATAGAAAAAAGAACTCTAAACATAGTTGGTGTTGATGGTAAAGAAAAGAGTGAAGAAGAAATTAAGCAGATTTTAAAAGAGCGCTCTAAAGAGTGGGAAAAACCAGAGCCAAACGTTCTAAATGGTGCCCTGGGCATTTTCAGCCAGCTTGCTGCTTCTCCCATGAAGGGTGCCTATATTGACACAGAATATTTAACTGAATTAATAAATAATAGCACTATATAATAATTTAAAAATCTGAGGAGGATAAAATTGATTAAAGGAATAATTACCCCAACGATTACAGTCTTTGATCAGGATCAAAAGATAGATTTTGAGGCCACAGAAGAGCATATAGAAAAACTAATAGAAGCTGGAGTAAATGGCATTTTGTTTTTGGGCAGTATTGGAGAATTTTTTGCGATGACTGCAGCAGAAAAGAAAAAGCTGATTTCTTTTGCTGTCAAAATTGTTAATAAGCGGGTGCCGGTTTTAGTTGGTACAGGAGGAACAGCAGCAGAGGATGTAATTGAACTAACTAATTTTGCTGGTGCTGAAGGAGCAGACGGGGCAGCTGTAATTACTCCCTATTTCTTTCAGTTTAATCAGCAGATCCTCTATAATTATTACAGTCATATTGCCCAGAATGTTGATCTGAATCTCTATATTTATAATTTTCCAGCCCGCAGTGGAGTTAATATTTCTCCGGAGATAGTCTTTGAGCTGGCCCGAGATTATGACAATATTGTAGGAATTAAAGATACAATGGATACAATCAGCCATACCAGAGAATTAATTCAAAGAGTAAAAATACCGCTAAAAAGAGATTTTGCTGTCTATTCCGGATTTGATGAGTATTTTCTCCCCAATTTATTGAATGGAGGAGATGGATTAATCGGTGGATTATCTAATGTAGCTCCTGCATTATTTACAGATTTTTACAGCGCCTATCAAAAAGAAGATTTTAATAAAGTAAAAGAATTAGTCAATAAAATCAATTTAATGATGGAGATCTACGGTGTTTCTGATCCCTTTTTCCCGGCGATTAAAAAGGCTGTTTCTATCAGCGGCAGCAATTTAAATGCAGTCTGCAAAGAGCCGGTTGGTCGACTGACAGATGAACAGATAAATAATATTAAAAAAATTCTAGAAAAAGTTAAATAAATATAAAATAATCTATTTATAGAAAAAACCACCAGCAAAAAGGTGGTTTTTTCTTTTTTAGTTAAAAAAACCGTAAAAAATCTGAAATTTCTTGCAGGATTTTTTGACCGAGTGTTGAATAAAAGTTATAGAGAGTTAATTTAGTGCTTAAATTAATGCTTAAATTAATGAAAATTTTGTCTTTGGTTTAAAAAATTTGAAGAGGGAGGGATCAGTAAAAAGTACTTTCTTTGTTTGGAATTTCAAGTTAACTTTCAAAAAGTCTTGATTTAAAATTAAAAGGGAGGAATAATTTTATGAAGAAATTTTCAATTTTGTCGCTTGCTTTATTAATGGTAATTTCTCTATTTTCGCTTACAGTAATGGCTCAGGATGAGGTAACTCTTACTCTCTGGGATATTAGAACAGCTGCTGACCAGGCTACTCCAGCAGTAAAAGATGCAATTGAACGTTTTGAAGCTGATAATCCAAATGTTAATATTGAGCATGTTCCAACTCAAAATGATAATTATAAAACTAAGCTGAGAACTGCTATGTCTGCTGATAATGCTCCGGATTTATTTATGACCTGGGGTAGTGCCAGTTTGGAAAGATATGTAGATGCTGACAAGGTATATTCTTTAGAATCACATATGACTGAAGACTGGAAAGATAACTTTATGCCTGCAGCTATGGATTTAGGCCGGGTAGATGGTGAAATGTATGGTGTTCCTGTAACCAATGTTTCTCCTGCACTTGTCTGGTATAGAACTGATCTATTCGAAAAATATGGTCTGGAAGTACCAGAAACATATGAAGAGCTAAAAAATGTTGTCAAAACATTTACAGACAATGGAATTACACCTTTTGCTCTGGCTAATAAAAATAAATGGCCTGGCTCAATGTATTTTATGTATCTGGTAGATAGAATTGGTGGACCAGAAGCTCTGCAGAAAGCAATCAGCAGAGAAGGTGCCTTTAATGATGAAGCATTTATTGAAGCAGGAAGAAGAATTCAGGAATTAGTAAAAATGGGAGCTTTCCCTGAAGGAGTTAATGGTCTTGATGAAAACGCATCACAGTCTAGAACATTGTTATATACAGATCGAGCAGCAATGTATCTGATGGGAAGCTGGGCCTATTCTGGTATTAAAAATGAAGCTCCAGATATGGTAGATCAATTTAGTTTCTTTAACTTTCCTGAAATTAAATCAGGAAAAGGGGATCCTTCTAACTTAGTTGGTACACCTGGAGATAATTATTATTCTGTCTCTACAAAAGCTGAAAATAAAGATGCTGCAGTTGAATTCCTACATTATTTAACTGATGCTAAAATGGGAGAAAAGTTAATTGAAATTGGAAATATCCCTCCATTTAGAGGTGTTGGTGAAAAAATAGACGAACCAATTACGAAAAAAATATATAATACCAGTCAAGAAGCAAACCATATCCAGCTCTGGTATGACCAAACATTACCATTAGAACTGGCTCAGGTTCATCTAAATACAACTCAGGCCTTATTTGGTATGGAAATGACTCCAGAAGAAGCAGCAGATAAGATGGAAGCAGCTGCCAAAGAATATTACGGTGAATAAAGTAAGGAAACTAGAATTAATATGCAGGGAGGATTTTTCCTCTCTGCTCTAATTTAAGAGGTGTTTAAATAATGGATAAAAAAGAATTAATGAACAATAAATATTTTATTGCAGCTTTATTTTTACTTCCGGCAGTAATTTTTTCGTTGGTTTATTTAATTATTCCCATTCCGCTTTCAGCTTATTATTCATTTTTTAAATGGGACGGTATAGGTGCAATGGAATTTTTGGGTCTTGAAAACTGGTCAAAATTATTAAGTGATCCTATATTCTGGTCTTCGATGGCAAACAATTTTAAACTTGTAGCAATATCCTTAGTAGTACAGATACCAATTGCTCTGTTTTTAGCAGTTTTATTAACCCGTAAAATTAAGGGAGCCAGTTTTTTTAAAACTATATATTTTGTACCGATGTTATTATCTTCGATTGCAGTAGCATTTCTCTGGCGTTATATGTATGATCCCACTTTTGGTTTGATTAATGGGGTCTTAAATTTAGTAGGTCTCGAACAGCTTACTCAGAGCTGGCTGGGGAATCCTGATATTGCCTTTTATTCTGTAGCAGCGCCAATTCAGTGGCGTTTTATACCACTTTATATGATTATTTTTATGGCTGGTATTTCAAATATACCAAAACAGCTTTATGAAGCAGCAGAAATTGATGGGGCCAATAATCTGCAGACTTTTTTCTTTGTCACTTTGCCAATGCTTAGGTCCACAGTTGTTAATGCCTCTGTTTTGATTATTGTTGGTTCACTTAAGTACTTTGCTATGATTTTTGCTCTAACAGGTGGAGGTCCAAATCATGCCTCCGAATTAATGGCTACCTATCTTTATTCCAAATCTTTTACAGAAATGAATATGGGCTATGGCAGCACGATTTCTGTAGCATTATTCTTAGTTGCACTTATAGTATCAGTTGTATTTCTAAATTTCAGTAAAAAAGATGTCAGGAATTAGGTGAGAGATTATGTTGAATAAAATCAAAAATTTAATTATATATATATTTTTGTCTATCTGGCTTGTGATAACAGGTTACCCGCTTGTCTTTTTAGTCCAAAACAGTTTTAAGATTAGAATGGAATTCTTCAGAAACCCAGTCTGGTCTTTACCGGAAAAGTTTACTCTGCAGAACTATATTGATGTTATGGAATCAGGTTTTTATATTTATTTTATTAACAGTATTATAGTCTGTTTTATCTCAGTCGCAATTATAATTATTGTTTCTGCCCTGGCGAGTTATGCAATTTCTAGAATTGATTTCAAATATAATAAAATAGTCTATATCTTATTTTTAGCTGGAATGATGATTCCAATTCATTCAACTCTGATTCCAATCTATAAGATAACACTTTCGATGGGCTTATATGACAGACTCTCAGCTTTAATTGGACCCTATGTTGCCTTCAGTCTTCCGATTTCAGTTTTTATTCTGACAGGATTTATAAATGATATTCCTTATGAACTGGAAGAAGCGGCAATAATTGACGGGGCCAGCAGGTTTAGAATTTTTAAGGATATAATTTTGCCACTGGTTAAACCAGCAATTGCTACAGTTGCAATTTATAATCTAACTTTGCTCTGGAATCAGTTTGCCTATGCATTGGTTCTAACTTCAAGTCCGAGCAAAAGAATTTTGACCCTGGGCTTATTTGAGTTTCAGGGTCAGCATGGGATAAATATTCCTTTAACTTTAACAGCTCTTTTCTTATCAGTTTTACCCTTGATAATTCTTTATGTTTTCTTACAGGAGCATATTATTAAAGGAATGACAGCCGGGGCCTTAAAGGGATAAAATATAAATAATATTTTAAAGAAGAAGGAGAGATAATTAATGACAGAGTTTAATTTGGATAATTACTCATTAGAAGAAAAAGTAGATAAATTATTAACTGAAATGACTTTAGAAGAAAAAGTAGCTCAGCTGGGATCAATTGGTCCTGACAAAATTTTAGAAAACGGAAAGTTTTCAGAAGCAAAGGCAGCTAAATACTTAAAAAATGGGATCGGTCAGATCACAAGAATTGCCGGAGCCAGTGCTTTAGAACCAGAAGCTGCAGCTGAAGCGGCAAATAAGATGCAGAAATATATCGCCGAAAATACCCGGCTTGGAATTCCAGCAATTGTCCACGAAGAGTGTTTGAGCGGTTATATGGGTAAAGGTGGAACAACTTTTCCTCAGTCAATTGGAGTTGCCAGTTCCTGGGAGCCGGAACTACTGGAAAGACAGACTGATGTAATTAGAAAACAGCTGCGCTCAATCGGAGCTCACCTGGCACTATCACCTGTTGCAGATGTAGCAAGAGATTTACGCTGGGGTAGAGTAGAAGAGACTTTTGGAGAAGATCCCTATCTGGCTGCAGAAATGGTGACTTCCTATGTCAAAGGCCTGCAGGGAGATAAATTATCAGAAGGAATTGTAGCAACACTTAAACATTTTGCCGGGCACAGTTATTCAGAAGGTGGTCGCAACCATGCTCCAGTAAATCTTTCGGAAAGAGAACTTAGAGAAAGTTTCCTATTCCCCTTTGAAGCCGCAATTAAAACTGCGGGAGCTGGTTCAGTAATGAATGCCTATCATGATATTGACGGGATCCCCTGTGCCTCTTCCAGAAAATTATTAACAGATATTTTACGAGGAGAATGGGGTTTTGACGGGGTTGTAGTTTCTGATTACTGGAGTATTAAAATGCTGCATAATGAACATAAGGTTGCCCGCTCAATGCAGGAAGCAGGAATTAAAGCTCTAGAAGCAGGGCTTGATATCGAGCTGCCGGAAACTGAATGCTACGGACAGGAATTAGTTGATGCTGTTAATGATGGACTGATTTCTGAAGCCGTTATTGATCAGGCAGTCAGAAGACATCTCCGCTATAAATTTAAGGTCAATGCCTTTGAACAGCGTTATGTTGATCTTGATAAAATTGCAGATCTTTTTGAAACAAAAGAACAAAGAGAGCTGGCCCGAGAATCAGCCAGAAAATCTATGGTTTTACTTAAAAACGAAAATGATTTACTGCCTTTAGCTAAAGAAATTTCTTCACTGGCTGTGATTGGTCCTTCTGCAGACAGCACCCGTAATCTGCTTGGTGACTATGCCTACAGTGCTCATGTGGACAGCAAAGAGGATGCAGTAGAAGTTATCAGCATCCTAGATGGAATCAAAGCAAAGATTTCAGATCAGACACAAATAAATTACGCCTATGGCTGCGGCATCATGGACAGCAGTAAGGAAGGTTTTGCTGAAGCAGTTATGGCTGCTAAAGAATCAGAGGTTGCTCTGGTTGTTGTTGGTGGAAAATCAGGACTTTCAGGTATGGGAGAAAATGAAAACAGTGATGATGATGTGGTGGATTTTGAAGGTGGAGCCTTCTTAAGTGAACTTCAGAATACAACTGATACTACTGGAGAACATCATGACCGCACATCTCTGGATCTGCCGGGAGTTCAAAAAGAATTGATCAAGGAAATTGTTAAAACAGGAACTCCAGTTGTGGTTGTGCTTGTCAATGGCCGTCCTCTGTCAATTGAATGGACCGCAGAAAATGCAGATGCAATCTTAGAAGCCTGGTTACCGGGAGAAGAAGGTGGAAATGGGGTAGCAGATGTACTATTTGGAGACTATAATCCGGCTGGAAAACTGCCAGTTTCAATTCCTAAAAATGTTGGGCAGACTCCTATTCATTATAACCGACGCCATATGTCACATTATCGTGATTATGTATTTACAGGCAACAGACCCCTATATCCATTTGGTTTCGGCTTAAGTTATACAGACTTTGAGTACTCAAATCTGGAGATAAGTCCAAAAGAATTTGCAGGGAATAAAACAATTACAATTAAGACAGACATTAAAAATACCGGCCAGCTTGCTGGAGCAGAGGTAGTGCAGCTTTATATTTACGATAGAATTGCTTCTCTAACCAGACCAATCAAATCACTCAAAGGCTTTAAGCGAGTTGAACTCAAAGCAGGAGAGAGCAAAACTGTTGAATTTAAATTAAAAGCTGAACAGCTGGCATTTTATGATAAGGACATGAATCTGGTAGTAGAACCTGGTGAGTTTGAAATTATGCTCGGCAGTTCTTCTATAGATATCCGCCTTGAAGACCTAATTAATTTAAAAGGAGATAAGGTTGAATTGACAGCAGAGAGAAGTTATTTTACTGAGGTTGAAGTGAAATAGTTTTAAAGCCCAAGAGGCTTTAAATATAATTAAAGTTGATAAAAGGAGGTGAACCTGCTCTCGTTTGACTTATTCTTTGGATTTAAGACAATATAAGGGGGATTTATTAATGCGTAAAACATTATTTATTTCAGTATTAATGGCAGTTCTATTATTTTTAGGTACTTTTTCTGTGATGGCTCAGGATGATCAAATTGTAATTGGCTTATCAATGGATAATTTAAGACTGGAAAGATGGCAGCATGACCGTGATATTTTTGTAGAAAAAGCAGAAGAAATGGGAGCAAAAGTATTAGTTCAGTCTGCTAATGGTGATGATATGGTACAGATGTCACAGGCAGAAAATTTAATTACACAGGGAATCGATGTTTTGGTTGTTGTCCCTCATAATGGAAAAATTATGGGAAGTATTGTTAGACAGGCACATGCAAATGATGTTCCAGTACTGGCCTATGATAGAATGCTGATGGATTCTAAAGTAGACTATTATTTATCTTTTGATAATGTTCGAGTTGGTGAACTACAGGCTGAATTTTTAGTTGAAAGACAGCCAACCGGAAATTATTTTCTGCTGGGAGGATCTCCAACAGATAACAATGCAAAATTATTCCGTCAGGGTCAGATGAACATTTTACAGCCTTATATTGACGAAGGTAAAATAAACATTGTTGGTGACCAGTGGGCAAAAGACTGGCTGCCTCAGGAAGCCTTAAGTATTGTTGAGAATGCTTTAACAGCAAATAATAATAATATTGATGTGATAGTTGCTTCAAATGATAGTACTGCTGGTGGAGCTATTCAGGCTCTAGCAGAACAGGGACTTGCAGGTGAAGTTTTAGTTTCAGGTCAGGATGCGGACCTTGCTGCCTGTCAGAGAATAGTAGAGGGTACTCAGACTATGACTGTTTATAAGCCTATTCAGGATCTAGCAACTCGTGGTGCAGAAATAGCAGTAAAAATGGCTAATGGTGAAAAAGTAGACACCAATGGTGCAATAAATAATGGTGAATATGATGTACCTTCAGTTTTACTGACACCTATTCAGGTTCATAAGGGCAATATGGTTGAAACAGTAATTGCAGATGGATTCCATGAAATGGAAGAAGTATATAAAAATATACCAAAATCTGAGTGGCCTGAAAGACCTGAAAAATAAGATGGATATTAAAGGGGAGTAATAAAATCTCCCCTTTTCTTTCCTTTATGAAAGGAGCTGAGTGATTTGGAAGATGTTTTGTTGAAAACTGAGAATATAATCAAAGATTTTCCTGGAGTTAGAGCTTTAGATAATGTTTCTTTTCAGGTTGAAAAAAATCAAATTCATGCTCTTTGTGGAGAAAATGGAGCGGGTAAATCAACATTAATCAAAGTTTTAAGTGGAGTTTATCCCGCCGGGAGTTATGAAGGACAAATTTTTCTTGAAGGAGAAAAAAAAGAATTTGAAAATATTCATCAGGCTGAAGCAAACGGAATAGCAGTTATTCATCAGGAATTAACACTTTTTGAGGAAATGAATGTAGCAGAAAATATTTTTATGGGTAATGAAATTGCTAAAAAAGGTTATATAGACTGGAATGAAATGTATGATCAGACAAATAAGTGGATCAAAAAGATGAAGTTAGAAGGAGTTAAACCAACAACTAAAGTCGGGCAGCTTGGAGTTGGGAAACAGCAGTTAATTGAAATTGCAAAAGCTCTGGCTAAAAACTCGAGACTTTTAATTCTGGATGAACCTACTGCCTCACTAACAGATAATGAAGTAGATTTATTAATGGAAATTCTGCGTGATTTAAAATCTGAAGGGGTAACCTGTATTTATATTTCTCATAAGTTAAATGAAGTTTTTGAAATTGCTGATTATATTTCTGTTTTAAGAGATGGTGCCTATATTGGTGGTGATTTTAAAGATAAATTAAATGAGAGAGAAGTAGTAAAAATGATGGTTGGTCGTTCGATCGAGCAGATGTTTCCTGATAGAATAAATAAAGCAGGTAAGGAAATTTTAAGGGTTGAAAATTTAAATCTTAATGATTATCAGGGTAATAAAATCCTGGAAGATATTTCTTTTGAGCTGGCAGAGGGGGAGATCTTAGGAATTTTTGGCCTGATTGGTGCTGGTAGAACTGAAATTGCTAATACTCTTTTTGGTTATTTACCAGGCAGCAAAACAGGAGATATCTATTTAGATAATGAAATAGTGGATATTCAATCTCCCAAAGAGGCTTTAGATAAAGGAATTGCTCTTATTTCTGAAGACCGGAAAAGATTTGGGATTATTCCTCCGATGAGTGTTAAAGAAAACATTTCAATCTCATTTTTAGGAAACTTTAAAAACTTTTTAGTTATTGATGAAAATGAAGAGATCTTAAAGACTTCTGAACTGGTAGATAAATTGAATGTTAAAACAGCATCTTTAAATACAAAGATCGTTAATTTAAGTGGTGGTAATCAGCAGAAGGCAATCTTAGCGAAAAACCTTGTAAAAATTCCAAGAGTTTTAATTATGGATGAGCCAACACGAGGGATTGATGTTGGTGCCAAACAGGAAATTTATGAACTGATGAATAATTTTGCTGAAGATCAGATGGGGATAATTATGATTTCTTCAGAGTTGCCTGAAATACTGGGGATGAGCGACAGGATTATTGTAATGCATGAGGGGGAAATTACTAAAGAGTTCGATAACAGGGATAAGGATATCAGTCAGGAAGAAATAATGGTTTATGCAACAGGGGGAGAAATGAATGGCTAATACAAAAAAATAAAACTTGACTTTAGAACTTATATGATGATTATTGCTCTGGTATCAATCTGGATTATTTTTTCTTTTACCACCGGTGGTGATTTCTTAACAGCTAGAAATATTTCCAATTTATTTAGACAATCTGTATTTACTTCAATGCTGGCCATTGGAATGGTGATGGTCATAATTATGGGACATATTGATCTTTCGGTAGGTTCTCTGGTTGGACTGGCAGGCGGAGTAGTTGCTATTCTAGATGTCTGGCAGGGTATGAATCCAGTTTTCTCAATTGGTTTAACACTTTTATTAGGTTTAATTTTAGGTTTGTGGAATGGCTGGTGGACAGCATACCGAAAAGTTCCTTCCTTCATTGTTACCCTGGGTGGATTACTGATCTTTAGGGGAATATTAGTTGGGATTACTGGTGGTACAACAATCGGACCAATGAGTGACTTATTTTACTACTTTGGTAAAGGATATTTTTCTGATATTACAGGCTTGATTTTCGCACTGGTAGTTGGACTTGCTGTTATATTTATTCAGCTAAAGTCTAGAAAAGATAAATTGAAATATGGTTTTGATGTCCTTCCTTTAAAATTTGAAATTTTAAAGATTGCCGTCTCTGTAATTTTACTGGTAGTCTTCATTCTGGTTTTTAATGCCTATCGCGGAATCCCAATACCTTTGATGGTTTTGGCAATTTTTCTGGCTATCTTTTCATTTATAACCAACAAAACAACTTTTGGCCGCTATATTTATGCAATTGGAGGTAACAGTGATGCTGCAAAGTTATCAGGGATAGACATCAAAAAAATTACACTGACGGTTTTTATGCTCAATGGCTTAATGGCTGCAATTGGAGGTATATTTTTAACATCCAGGCTGAGTGCTGCCTCAGTAGCAGCTGGTGATGGTGCTGAATTAGATGCAATTGCTTCCTGTGTTATTGGTGGAGCCAGTCTTGCTGGTGGTATTGGTAAAGTCGGGGGAGCAGTTGTTGGTGCTGTAGTAATGGCCAGTCTTGATAATGGTATGAGTTTGATGAATGTAGAGAACTTCTGGCAGTCAATTATCAAAGGTTTAATTCTAATTCTTGCAGTCTGGGTTGATATTTATACCAAAAATAAAAAATCTGCTGCTTAAACTAAAATTTTTAAAAAAAATAAAAATAAAAGCAGGAGATTTTAATTTAGTCTTGAATAATATAATTAGAGAGTTAATTTAACACTTAAATTAATACCTAAATTAATATTGCTCTTAATGTCTCAAACTTATATTTCTAACAAAACGGAGGTAATCAAATTATGAAAAATGTTTTTAAAGATTTTAAAAAGGTGAAGTATGAAGGTCCGGAATCTGATAATCCAATGGCATTTAAGTATTACAATCCGGAAGAAAAAATCGGTGGCAAGACAATGGAGGAACACTTAAGATTTTCAATTGCTTACTGGCACACTTTTGCTGATACCGGTGAAGATCCATTTGGTGCAGGAACCAGAGTTTATCCCTGGGCAGATATTAGTGACCCATTAGAAAGAGCAAAGGCTAAAGTTGAAGGGGCCTTTACCTTTATGGATAAGCTGGGAGCTCCCTATTTCTGCTTCCACGACCGCGATGTTGCTCCTGAAGGAAAGACAGTTGCTGAAAGCTACAAAAATTTAGATACTATTGTCGATTTAATTGAAGAAAAGATGGATGAGACTGGGATTAAGCTGCTCTGGGGAACAGCAAACATGTTTACCAATCCCCGCTTTATGAATGGTGCCTCTACTTCTCCAAATGCAGATGTATTTGCTATGGCTGCTGCTCAGGTTAAAAAGGCAATGGAAGCAACCAAAAGACTGGGAGGAGAAAACTATGTATTCTGGGGCGGCCGTGAAGGTTACGAAACTCTGCTCAATACAAATATGGCCTTGGAGCAGGATAACCTGGCCCGCTTCTTAGAAATGGCAGTAGAGTATAAAGAAAAAATTGGTTTTGATGGTCAGTTACTAATTGAACCAAAACCAAAAGAGCCTACAAAGCACCAGTATGACTTTGATGCAGCTAATGTAATTGCTTTCTTAAGAAAATATAATTTAGATGATCACTTTAAAGTTAATCTCGAGGCAAACCATGCAACCTTAGCCGGTCATAATTTTGAGCATGAGCTTCACTATGCCAGAATTAATGATATGCTCGGTAGTGTAGATGCCAACCAGGGAGATTTATTACTCGGCTGGGATACAGATCAGTTCCCAACTAATATTTATACAACAACTCTGGCTATGTATGAGATCCTTAAGAACAATGGTCTCGGTAAAGGTGGCTTAAACTTTGATGCAAAAGTTCGCCGTCCGTCCTTTAAAATGAAAGATCTATTCTACGGTCACATTGCAGGAATGGATGCTTTTGCTAAAGGTCTAAAAATTGCTAATAAACTATTAGAAGATAGAGTCTTAGAAGATTTTGTAGCTGAAAGATATGCAAGCTATGAAAGTGGAATCGGTAAAAAGATTGTCAATAAAGAAGTTGGCCTGGAAGAATTAGCAGAATATGCTATGGAGCTTGGTGAAGTTGAAAATTATTCCGGACATCAGGAAATGCTGGAAGCTAGATTAAACCAGTATATTTTAAATAATTAAATATAAATTTTTACCTGCTAAAAGCTGAGTGGGCGGTTAAATTATCGCCCACTCCATTAAAAAAACTTTCATAAACTTGAGTTAAGATTCAAAAAATTTAAAAAAACAAGAAAAATTTATCATTTCCTATTGAAATCAGATAATTTTTTTAGTATGATTAAATAAACCGGTTTCGAAGGAAGTGACAAAATGGTAACAATCAATGATATAGCAAAAAAAGCAAAAGTATCAAAATCAACAGTTTCTAAAGTAATCAATAATTATTCAGGTGTTGGTGATGATACTAAAGAAAAGGTATTAAAAATTATGAAAGAAAATAATTACTGGCCTAATTCAGTAGCCAGAAGTCTCTCAACCAAAAAATCTTATACAATTGGTATTTTTGGTCCTCAGATTTTAAATAACTTCTTCTTTAGAGAAGTTTTTGAAGGAATCGAAGCTGTTATGGGAGATAAAGGTTATGATCTTCTGTATTTTACAAATAAGCAGTGGGATGAATCCTGGGTTGACTACAGCTACAAGGAAAAGTGTGAAAACAGAAATGTTGATGGAGTTATTATGATGGGTTATGGAAAGGTTAATATAGCTCAGTTTGACAGGCTTTTAAAGTCTGAGATACCTTCTGTATTTATAGATTTAGATCTTGTTGGATCTAACACTTCTTATGTGACTTCTGATAATACCGGTGGAGCCCGCAAAGCTGTAGAATATTTAGCAAAATTGGGACACAAAAAGATAGCAATGATCAGAGGTCTTAATGGCTTTAAAGTTTCTACAGATAGATTTGTTGGTTTTCAGCAGTCTATAAAAGCTCTAAACCTCCCTTATAATTCCAAGTGGATGTTTGACGGTGATTATAGTATGGAAACCGGCTATCAGTCAATGAAGAAAATTCTCCGCTTAGAAGAGCAACCGACAGCAATATTTGCCGAAGATTTGATTGCAATTGGTGCTATTAAGGCAATCCGGGAGGCAGGTTTGAATGTCCCCGAAGATTATTCAGTTATCGGCTTTGATAGTATTGAAGTGGGAAGACATTACCATCTGACTACCATTGCTCAGGATCAGATTGGACTGGGTAAGGCAGCATCAAAGCTGCTTTTAAATATTATAGATCAGAAATCATTTTCGCCGATTATTTTACCTACCAGATTAATTATTGGAGAAACTTGCAGAGAAATTTAATAATTTTTTATGATAATTTAAACCGGTTTCTATAGAGAAATCAAGTTTAGTTTTTTAATTTTCAAACTTTAAACCGGTTTCTAAAATTATAAAGGAGGGGATTATTTGGGAGAAAAAGGAGCTTTTTATTCAGATCAGTATCAAAATTTGCTAAAAAAACATGGTTATTCCGAGAATGATATAGAAGCAAAAATTGAAAAGACCTGGGAATCTCTATTTTTCGACCAGGACTTAAAGTTTTATCATCAAACTGAAGATCAGATGGCTTATATTACTGATACTGGGAATAATGATGTTCGAACTGAAGGAATGTCTTATGGAATGATGGCAGCAGTTCAACTTGATCAAAAAGAAGTTTTTGACAGGCTCTGGCGCTGGACCAAAAAATATATGTATCATCCTGCAGGAAAATATAAAGGTTATTTTGCCTGGTCCTGTGACCGTAAGGGAAATAAAAATTTTGATGGACCTGCTCCAGATGGAGAAGAATATTTTGCAATGGCTTTACTTTTAGCTTCCCGAAGATGGGGAGACGGTAAAGAACCTTTAAATTATTCCGAGCAGGCAAAAGAAATTTTAAATGAAGTTGTTCATAAAGGAGAAAATTCTCCTGGGGATCCAATGTGGAATCCCGATAATTATTTAATTAAATTTGTCCCGGGAGTTGAGTTTTCAGATCCTTCCTATCATCTGCCGCATTTTTACGAACTCTTTGCCCGCTGGGGAAATGAAAAAGATCAGGATTTTTGGCTTAAAGCTGCAGCGGCGAGCCGCAAATATCTGCAGCATTCCTGTCATCCTGAAACCGGTTTATCAGCTGAATATGCTGAATATGACGGCAGCCCTCGTTTTGAAGAGGGACATGGAGATTTTTACAGTGATGCCTACCGGGTAGCTTTTAATATTGGAGTTGATTCACTCTGGTTTAATAAAGACCCCTGGCAGCAGGAAGAAGCTTATAAATTACAGGAATTTTTTGCTGATAAAGAGGAATATACAAAATACTCAATAGACGGACAGGAATTAGAAAAACCTGATTATTTACATTATCTCGGGCTCAAATCTGCAAATGCAGCAGCATCACTGGCTGGAGAAAATAAATTTACAGAAAAATATCTAAAAGATTTTTGGGAAGCTGAGCTGAGAAAAGATGAGCGCCGCTATTATGACAATTTTCTTTATTTATTTGCTTTACTGGCCTTAAGCGGCAATTTTAGAATTTATTAGTCTATGTGATTCTTAATTTTCGGATAAAATTGATTCAATTTTATCAAATATACATCAAAATTATAAGGAGGGTTTATTTTGAAGAAAGGTTTAAGTATTTTAATTTTAATGTTGGTTCTGTCTTTAGCTTTTACAGCTGCAGCAGCAGCCCAGGATGATTTAAAGGAATTCGATGTTTTTATTTCTGTTTCCTTACCTGATTATTCTGGTTCATCAATTGTTGGTGACATTATTCAGGAAGAAACTGGTGTTAAGCTGAACAGAGAATATCTTGTTGGAGATTTAGAGCAGAAAGTTGGTTTAATGATCGCCAGTCAGGATTATCCTGATATGCTGGTAGCAGCTCATTTTACTGACAAATTTGTGGAAGCAGGTGCTTTAATTCCACTGAATGATTTAATCGAAAAACATGCTCCAAACATCAAAAAATATTATGCAAATCATCTGGAATCTCTAAAAAAAGATGATGGTAATATTTATTACCTGCCTCAGTTAGCCATTCCTTTTGAGCCAGCTGAAAGAAGATATCCATCAGTAGGATTTTTCATTAATAAAAGAGTACTGGAAGCAAATGATTATCCTGTAATTAAATCATTTGATCAGTATTTTAAGTTAATTGAAGAATATCAAAAAGAACATCCTGAGTATAATGGGCAAAAAACAATTGGGTATACTACTTTATTTGATGGCTGGAGAAGATTTGCAACCACCAATGGTCCTATGCACTTAATGGGTTATCCAAATGAAGGTGGATTTGTACCAGTTAAAGAAGGTGGCGAATATGTAGTTAGACCTTACTATGGAAGTAACACTGAAAAATATTATTATAAGAAATTAAATGAAATGTACAATAAAGGTGTTGTAGATCAAGAAGCATTTGTTTCTAACTTTGACCAGTATTTACAAAAAATCAGTTCCGGTCGGGTTTTAGGAACACTTAACCAGTACTGGCAGGTTCAGCAGGCTCAGGAAGTTCTAATTAATGAAAAACCCGACAGCATTATGGTACCTTTCCCTGTGACCTATGATCCAATTGTTGAAGAGCATATGAGAGATAAGCCATATGTTCAGACTACACAGGGTATGGGTATTACAACTGCCTGTGAAGATCCAGTGGCTGCAATTAAATACTTAGACTATCTTGTTAGTTTAAAAACACAGCGTTTAATTCAATGGGGTATTAAAGGTGAGCACTATCAGGTAGATGAAAATGGAAAGTTCTACCGCACTGAAGAACAGCTTAAAAAGTTCCAGGATCCATCCTGGGTTAGAGATGTTTTTGGCCGTCATTATTTCTATAATGCCTTCCCAAGTCTAACTGGTCTTGGTCCTAATGGAAACAGTTTTATGCCCAGCAGACAGCCGAGTGCAATTTATGCAAACAGTTCAGAAGCGGAAAAAGAAGTAATGGATGCCTATGGGGTTAAATCCTTTACAGGACTATATAATAAGCCATTTGAAGACAGAAAATATTTCCCACTCTGGACAATTACCTTACCTACAAATTCTGAAGCTCAGATTGAATCAACAAGAATGACTAACGCTTTAGTACAGCATGTTCCAACTCTGGTAATGGATTCGACAGAGAAGTTCGAAGCTAACTGGGATGCTTATACTGAACAGATTAATGGTTTAATGGATGCTCAAATTAAAGAATATCAAAAACAGATTGACTGGAGAATGGAAAACTGGTAAAAACTAGTTTATAAGCTTATCATTGATGATTGGAGTGGGAAGCTCAGCTTCCTGCTCCTAAATAAAAATTTTATATTTTTTGATTAATTAGTACAAATCTTGAAGGAGGAATATTTGTGAATAGCAGTGGAGATACTTTCTGGCAGAAACTATGGAAGCAGAAAGCCTTAGTTTTAATGTCACTTCCATTTATAATTTATGTAATTATATTTAAATATATACCCTTATGGGGCTGGTTAATGGCCTTTCAAAACTACTGGCCGGGGAATTCATTTTTTGAGCAGACCTGGGTTGGTTTAGAGAATTTCAGATTACTTTTATCAGATCCAGTGTTTTTTGATGTTTTAAGAAACACACTGGCTATGAGTATAATTAAGCTTTTATCAGGTATGTTTTTTTCAATTTTACTTGCCCTGGTTTTAAATGAAGTACGATTTGCTAAATTCAAAAAAATCACCCAGACAATTTCTTATTTACCCCATTTTATTTCCTGGGTTGTAGGTGCTAACCTGGTGATGAATGCTCTTTCTACTAATGGAATTGTAAATGATCTCTTATTGAATCTGGGAATTGTCGATTCTCCTATTATGTTTATGGGAATTCCAAAACTTTTTTGGTGGATAGTTGGAGCCTCTCATGTCTGGAAAACAGTTGGATTTGGAGCAATTTTATACCTGGCCTCAATAGTTTCAATCAGCCCAAGTTTATACGAAGCAGCAGTAATTGATGGTGCCAGCAGATTACAGAGAATTAGATATATCACCTTACCAGCTTTAAAACCTGTTATTATAATTTTATTAATTATCAATGTTGGCCGCTTGATGAATATGGGCTTCCAGCAGATTTATCTGCTCAGCAATGGAAGAGTAATTGAATATTCAAGGATTTTTAGGATTTTTGAGCTTGATTTTGGCCTGAAAATGATGCGTTATTCTTTTGCTACTGCAGCAGGTATTTTTAGAAGTTTAGTTAGTATTGTTTTAGTTTTTAGTGCCAATCAAATAGCTAAAATGATGGGCGAGGAAAGATTACTTTAAAAGGAGGAATAAATTCTTATGATCAGAGCCAAAAAAAGAGGCTGGGATGATATTTTATTAGATCTATTTATTTATACATTTTTAATAGCTTTAATTATTGTGACTCTCTATCCATTTTTAAACACACTGGCAATTTCGTTTAATGAGGGAAGAGACAGTATTAAAGGTGGAATTTATCTCTGGCCGCGTGAATTTACAACTTTTAATTATGAATCATTATTAACAGATCAACAAATTTTTCATGCAGCAGGTGTTTCTATTGCCAGAACTGTTTTGACAACAGTTTTTGGAACTTTTTTAACAGCGATGCTGGCTTATGTAATCAGCCGCAAAGATTTTGTTTTAAGAAAGTTTATTACCTTTATCTATGTTCTAACAATGTATGTTCAGGGAGGGTTGATACCAACTTACTTCCTCTACCAGCGGCTTGGTTTAACTAACAACTTCTGGGTTTATGTCCTGCCTGGACTGGTAGCAGCCTTTAACTTAATTATTGTTAGAACATATATCAATGGTTTACCAGAAAGTTTAATCGAATCAGCTAAAATTGATGGTGCCTCAGAGTTTACTATTTTCTTAAAAATTATTTTACCTCTGAGTAAACCTGTACTGGCAACAATTGCTATTTTTACAGCAGTTTATCACTGGAGTGCCTGGTGGGATGTTTTCCTCTATAACTCGTCCAATCCAGCTCTCTCAACTTTACAGTATGAGCTGATGAAAGTTCTGGCTACCGCCAATTCAATGTCAGGCTCAATGCAGCAGGCTTTATCAAATTCAGCTCAATCTGCTCAGATTACTCCCCGTGCTATTAGAGCAACTATGACTATTATTGTTACAGTGCCAATTGCAGTTGTTTATCCATTTCTGCAGCGGTACTTTGTCCATGGTCTGACCCTTGGTGGAGTAAAAGAATAAATTTGATTTAAAGCTTAATATTTTCTTAACAACTTAAGAGAAAGCTTATTGAAGCAGAATTAAATTTGCTTTTGATAAGTTTTCTCTTTTTAATATAGATAAATATTGCGAAAATTAAGTTAAGGAATAATTCTAACCAGGGGGATTTAAATGAACTTTATAAGAGAAATCAAACAGGATGTGTTTTTAGTTGTAATTTTAATTTTACTTTCTGCTGTATTATTTTCAGCTTCAGCAGCTGCCGAAGTAGTCTATCAAACTGATTTTGAAGCTGGGATGGGCAGCTGGAAGCCTAGAGGTAAAGGAGTAGTACTAAAAGTTATTGATTCTGCTGCAGTAAGCGGCAGTCAGAGTCTGTTGGTCAGGGGCAGAACTCAAAATTGGAATGGACCAAGTCTTGACATTCATAATATTGTTGAAGAAAACAAAGAATATAATTTTTCAATGATGGTTAAACTTGTGGAAGGTTCTGAGAACTCAACAATTACTTTAAGTACAGAAAATAATAAGGATGGCAGCAATTCCTGGGATAATGTTACCAGTGTTGAAGCTTCTGCCTCTGATTGGGTTGAACTGAATGGAAATTATACTATTAATTCCGGTATGGACAGAATTACCCTGTATGCGGAATCAGCTAATGCCGAATTAGAATTTTTAATTGACGATCTTGTTATTAAAAAGGAAGGTGAAATCGTGCAGAAAATGGAAGCAGATATTCCTTCTCTAAAAGCGGCTTATGCAGATCATTTTAAGATTGGAGCAGCCATTGAGCCCTATCAGCTAGAAGGAGAACATGGCAAAATTTTAAAAAAGCATTTTAACAGTCTAACTGCAGAAAATGTAATGAAACCAGAGACAGTTCAGCCAGAAGAAGGCGAATTTAATTTTACTGGTGGGGATAAGATTCGTGAATTTACTAAAGAAAATGAGATGGTAATGAGAGGTCATACCTTAGTCTGGCACAGTCAGGTTCCCGACTGGTTTTTTGAAGATGAAGAGGGAGAATTAGTTTCTAAGGAAGTTCTCTTAGATAGAATGAGAAAGCATATTGAAAAAACAATGGAGCATTATAAGGGTGATATCGATAGCTGGGATGTTGTAAATGAAGCGATTGATCCTGCTTCAACTGAAACCAATGGACTCAGAAATAGTAAGTGGTATCAAATAGCGGGAATTGATTATATTAAAGAAGCCTTCATCCATGCTAATAAAATTGACCCGGAGGCAAAACTATATATCAATGATTACAGTCTTTTATCAGATCCGGCTAAAAGAGATATTATGTACAGAGTTGTTAAAGAGCTGCTGGCAGAAGATATTCCGGTTGATGGAATTGGAATGCAGGGCCACATTAATATTGAATCACCTTCAATTGCTACAATGGAGAAGACTTTAGACAAATTTGCTTCTCTGGGAGTGGATCTCCAGATAACTGAGCTAGACCTAAGTGTCTATACAAATAATAGTCAGAGTTATGACAGCTTTAGTGAGGAGCTAGCTGTTAAGCAGGGACACCGCTACCGTGAGATTTTTAATCTCTTTAAACAGTATTCTGATTCAATTACTAATGTTACTCTCTGGGGAATTGCAGATGACCACACCTGGTTAACAGGTTTCCCGGTAGAAAGAAATAACTGGCCGCTTTTATTTGACCAGTCATTAAAAGCCAAACCAGCTTTCTGGGGAGTTGTTAATCCAGATAGACTACCTGTAATCACCAAAGAATTCGATATTTCTCAAGGAAGCCCAGAGATTGATGCTGAAAGTGATTTGATCTGGCAGAATAGCGGAGACACTTTGGATTTAGAAGAAAATGAATATCTCGGTGGAGAAGTTAAGTTGAGCTGGGATGAAAACAATATTTATCTTTATGCTCAGATTGAAGATGAGAGTAAAAATGCTGAAGATGCTCTAGAAATATTTGTAGATGAAGCAAATGCAAAAACTGCTGATTCTGAAGCAATAAAACATTACCAGATTAAAAGAAGTGGAGAATCCAATTTAAAAACTGCAGCAGTAGAAAAAGATAATTCGTATTTGATTGAAGCAGTTATACCGGTAGAAAGTCGGAATTTAAAGGTTGGAGATCAAGTTGGATTTGATCTTAAAATTAATGATGCAGAATCTGAAACCTCTATTATCTGGAATGACTTTACTAAAAAGCAGACTGAAAGTGCAGAGAATTATGGGACTTTAAATTTAAAAGAAGAACCAGTAATTACAGAAGCAGTTTACGGTCAAGCAGAAATTGATGCGGAAATGGATGAGAGCTGGGAGAAGGCCAATACAATCAAAACGGAGAAAATAATTTCCGGTGAAAATCCAGCTACTGCTGAAGTTAAGACTATGTGGGATGAAAATACTTTATACATCTTTGCAGAAGTAAAAGATTCAGCGCTCAGCCTGGCTGGTGAGCAGGTACACGAAGAGGATTCTGTTGAGATATTTGTCGACGAAAATAATGATAAAAGTACTGAATATCAGTCAGATGATACTCAGTATAGAATTAACTATTTAAATCAGCAGTCATTTAACCCAGAGCGAGAAGGCCTGAAAACAGCTACCCGAGTAACTGAAACCGGCTATATTGTCGAAGCTGCTGTTCCTTTTGTGGAAATCACTGCCGAAGAAGGTCAAATTATCGGTTTTGATTTTCAGGTAAATGATGACGGAAATGGTGATGGCACTAGAGATGGAGTAGCTATCTGGAATGATCAGAGTGGAGAAGGCTGGAGAAACATGTCCGGACTTGGAAACCTGATTTTTGTGAAATAGCTTAGTGTTGTTATAATATTCACTTGTACCCGGTCCAAAAAAGACGTTTTGGACCGGGTACAAATATGTAATATAATAGATATAAAAGGAGGGGTTTCAGCATGAAAAAAGTTCAGCTTGGAAAGACAGGGCTTCAGGTCAGTCAGATGGGTTTAGGCTGTTTATACTTTGGTGCCAGAGACAGTAAGGAGAAATCCTTTAGAAGAATGGATCAGTATCTTGCTGCTGGAGGAAACTTTTTGGACACCGCCAATATGTATTCTCACTGGATAAGTGATCAGACTCAGGGTGGAGAAAGTGAAAAAATGATCGGTAAATGGCTTAAGGAAAGAAATAACCGTTCTGAGGTAATCATTGCTTCTAAAGTTGGTTTTCCCTATCCCGGCACCGAATATGGGTGCAGTAAAAAGCAGATCAAAGAAGAATTTCATAAAAGTTTAGAAAGACTGGGTACTGATTATATTGACTTATATTATGCTCATACTGATGATTTTAATACGCCAATGGAAGAAACACTGGAAGCCTTTAATGAATTGATTACAGAGGGTAAAGTTAGAGCAATTGGTGCCAGTAATTTTAAAGCCTGGAGGCTGGAACGGGCACGACAGATTGCCATCAGAAATAACTGGCAGAGCTACAGTGCAGTTCAGCAGCGTTATTCTTATTTAAGGCCCAAAAGCGGCTGGGGTTTTGGGGATCAGGTGGCAGCAAACCAGGATTTATTTGAATTTGTAGAAGATACCGGTATTTCTTTAGTAGCCTATTCTCCCCTGCTTCAGGGTGCTTATACAAACCCGAATAAAGAATTTAAAGATCAGTATCAGGGTCCGGATACTGATAAAAGGCTGGCAGTTTTAGATGAAATTGCTGCTGAAACAGGAGCAACGAGAAACCAGTTGGTCTATTACTGGTTAATGAATAGAGAGCCCAATGCTATTCCCCTGATTGCAGCAACTACAGATGAGCAGTTTAAAGAAGCTCTAGGCAGCCTGGAACTTGAATTAAGTGAAGATATGTTAAGAGCAATGACTGAAGCAAAATTTTAATAAATATTAAATTGGCAGGGTAGTTTTCTACCCTGCTCTTAATACATAAACTTAAGGAGTATAAATAGATGCAGAATATAAATTTAAAATTACCTTCTTTAATTAATGATGGTATGGTCTTACAGCAAAATGAAGAAATTAAAATCTGGGGCTGGGCTCTGCCTCAGGAGGAAGTTAAAGTTATTTTTAAGGAAGAAGAATATCTGACAGCAGCCAATGCTGAGAGGGAATGGTCTCTGTTTTTACCGGCTCAAAAGGCTGGTGGCCCTTTTGAAATGAAAATTATTGCTGCTGATAAAGAAATTAAAGTCAGCGATATTTTAATCGGCGAAGTCTGGCTCTGTTCAGGACAGTCAAATATGGAACTACCGATGCAGCGGGTTAAAGATCGCTATGCTGAGGAAATAAAAGCGGCAGGAAATGATCAAATTAGAGAGTTTAAATTACCAATCACCTATAATTTTAAAGATGAAAATAAAGATATTAAGGGAGCTAGCTGGAAAAAAGTTTCTCAGGACACTATCAGCGACTTTTCAGCTTTAGCTTATTTCTTTGCCAAAAAATTAAATGAAAAATATGAAGTTCCAGTAGGAATTTTAAACGCCAGTGTAGGTGGTTCACCAGTTGAAGCCTGGATGAGCAGAAAGTCACTGGCAGAATATCCGGAATATTTAAAAGTAGCAGCTGAATTTGCTCAGCCGGAAAAGATTAAAGCAGCTGAAGCACATAATCTTGAAGTTAATAAAGAATGGGCAAAAAGAGTTTATGAAAATGATCGGGGCTTAAATAACAAGCCACACTATTTTGACCCAGCTTATAATGACTCTGACTGGCAGACAGTTAGGATTCCAACTAAATTTGACCGGCTCAACTTTGCCAACAAAAATGGTGTTGTCTGGTTTAGAAAAGAAATTGAATTGACTAAAGCTGAGGCAGAAAATGAAGCTCGACTCTGGCTGGGGAGGATTGTAGATGCAGATACAGCCTATGTTAATGGTAAAAGAGTAGGAGCAGTAACCTACAAATATCCCCCCCGTAAATATAAGCTGAAAAAAGGGATTTTAAAGGCGGGCAAGAATTTAATAGCAGTCAGAGTTGTTGTTAATGACGGT
Source organism: Halanaerobium sp. (assembly GCF_003070835.1). Taxonomy (NCBI): domain Bacteria; kingdom Bacillati; phylum Bacillota; class Clostridia; order Halanaerobiales; family Halanaerobiaceae; genus Halanaerobium; species Halanaerobium sp. The sequence goes on from NZ_QBLR01000009.1 coordinate 39,113, forward strand.
CAGGGAGAATTTGTAGCTGATAAACCATATAAGCTCTTCCTCGGAGAAAATGAAATTGATCTGAAGGGCGAATGGAAATATAAAGTTGCTGCTGTGATTAAAGAAGATAAAAAAGAAGAAATTTTTATTCAGTGGCAGCCTACTGGTTTATTTAATGCAATGATTGCTCCACTGCTTAATTATAAGATAAAAGGAGTCTGCTGGTATCAGGGTGAATCAAATACCGGCCGGGAAGAGGAGTATAAAGACTTATTTACTAAAATGATCAAACTCTGGCGCCAGAGATTTAACCAGGGTAAGTTTCCCTTTATCTATGCCCAACTGCCAAACTTTGAGCCACCTGAGGAAAATGAAAGAGAAATCTGGGCAGCTTTCCGTAATGCACAGCGTGATGCTTTAAAGCTTGAAAATACTGCAATGACTGTTAACCTTGACTTAGGAGAGTGGAATGATCTCCATCCTTTAAATAAAAAAGACGTGGCTCACAGATTTTATTTAGCAGCCCGCAAGCTGGCCTATGGAGAAGATGTGGTCTACAGTGGACCGGAATTAAAAAAGTTAACTAAAAAAGAGAAGCAAATAATTCTGGAATTCAACAATCTTGCTGGAGGCTTAAAAGTTAAAGGTGAGCAGTTAAAGGGCTTTGAACTGGCAGGAGTAGAAAAGAAATTTAAAACAGTAAAAGCAAAATTAAATAATAATCAGGTTATTATCGATACTAAAGGAGTAGAGGACCCTAAATATCTCCGCTATGCCTGGAAGGATAATCCCAGCGAAGCCAATTTATATAATCAGCTTGATTTGCCAGCAGGCACTTTTTTAGAAAAACTGTAAAAATATTTGTTAATTGTTTGACAATTCTAAACTGGTATGTTAGTATTATTAATATACTGATTGGCGGTGAGTTTATGAATTTAGCTAAACATGATGAATACAAAAATTTGAATATGAAAGACTATGTCTATAATGTTTTAAAGGAAAATATTATGAACCTTTCTTTGAAGCCTGGAACACCTCTGCGCAAAAAAGAGATAGCAAAGGAGTTTGGAGTCAGCCGGACTCCAATTCGGGAAGCTTTTGTAAAATTAAAAGAAGAAGGTTTAATTGATGTTTATCCTCAGAAAGGTACTTTTGTCTCATATATAGATTTAGACAAGGTACAGGAAGCAAAGTTTATGCGGGAAGCTCTAGAAATCAAAATAGTTGAACTTGCCTGTGATATTTTCCCAGAGGAAAAAATGTTTGATTTAGAAGCAAATTTACAGATTCAAAAGGTAAGTTTAAAACAAAATAATTATCAAAAACTTTTTGAATACGATAATGAGTTTCACGAAATGCTTTTTGCAGGCTGTAATATGGCCAATATCTGGACAGCAATTGAACAGTTGAGTACCCATTTAAATAGGATGAGAATGCTCAGTTTATCAGCTGACTTTAACCGATCTGATGTTATTGGAGATCATCAGAAAATTATTAATGCAATTGAAAATAGAGATCCCAAAAAGGCAAAAAAGACAATGGAATCTCATATTAGCCGAATTCAGTTTGACCAGGAAAAATTGAAGAGAGATTATCCAGATTATTTTGTTTAGAGTAGATTTTAATTGTAAAACTGATATTTTTTATCGTTTACACTAACATGTTAGTATAATTAGAATTACTAAAAACCGGGAACTAATAATTTTTTAGCTTTATAAAAACCGGTTTCTATAAACTTTGTCTTATTTAATTATAACTTTATAACAGATAAAAA
>NZ_QBLR01000142.1:0-8475 GCF_003070835.1 Halanaerobium sp.
ACCAAATTATTCAGCTAATTCTTTTTTGCGTTCAATTAGCTTTTCTTTCTTTTCTCTGTATTCTTTGAGCTTCTGTTTTTCTCCTTCAACTAAATCTTGAGGAGCGTTATTAACAAAGCCTTTATTATTTAATTTACTTTCTGCTCTTTTAATTTCAAATTCCATCTCTTCTATTTCTTTTTCCATTCTTTCTATTTCTTTATCCAGGTCAATCATGCCTTCAAGCGGCAGAATAACCTCAACCTCTTTAACTATTGAAGTTGAAACTTTATCAGGTCGCTCCAGCTCGTCTCCACCTATTTTTAAATCTTTGATCCGGGCTAGATTTTCAATATATTCTCTTCCTTCTTCTAAAATATCAAGCTTAGCTTCTGGTGCAGCCAGCAGCGCTTTAATTCTGCGACCTGGATTAACTTTCATTTCATTTCTAATATTTCTAACTGACTTGATCACACTCATTACCAGCTCCATTTTTTCTTCAGCAGCAGGGTTTAAACCACTTTCTTCTTTAGCAGGATACTGAGCTCTCATAATTGTTCCTTCTGTTCCCGGCAGCTTCTGCCAGATTTCTTCAGTAATAAAAGGCATTACCGGATGTAATAATCTAAGCAGGCTTTCCAGAGTATTTAGAGCATAATACTGTGCAGTTAGCTTCGCTTTGGGATCTTCATCCTGATATAATCTAGCCTTTAAAAGCTCAATATACCAGTCACAGAATTCATTCCAGATAAAATCATATAAGGAACTTGACATTTCACCAAAGTTGTATTTCTCCAGAGCATCATCAATTTCTCCGGCGACTGTATTTAGTCTGCTCTGCATCCAGTTATCAGCCAGAGTTGGTTTTAAATCAGCCTCATCAACTGAGTCCAGATCAAAATCTTCTAAGTTCATCAAGACAAAACGAGAAGCATTCCAGATCTTATTGGCAAAGTTACGGCTGGCTTCAAGTCTTTCTTCTCTAAAGCGCATGTCATTACCGGGTGTATTACCTGTAATTAAAGTAAAGCGCAGTGCATCTGCTCCAAATTGGTCGATAATATCTAAAGGGTCAATTCCATTACCTAAGGATTTACTCATCTTTCTTCCCTGAGCATCGCGGATCAGCCCGTGGATATAAATATCTGAGAAAGGTTTTTCATCCTGGAATTTAAGTCCCATAAAGATCATCCGGGCCACCCAGAAGAAAATGATATCTCTACCGGTTACCAAAACATCAGTCGGATAAAAGCTAGCTAAATCATCAGTGTCTTCCGGCCAGCCAAGTGTAGAAAATGGCCAGAGTGCAGATGAGAACCAGGTATCTAAAACATCTTCATCCTGACGCAGCTTGCTGCTGCCGCAGTTAGGACAACTTTCTGGTTCTTCTTTACTTACAATTACCTCATCACAGTCATTACAGTAATAAACCGGGATACGATGGCCCCACCAGAGCTGACGAGATATACACCAGTCACGAATATTGTTCATCCAGTTCATATATACTTTTGAAAAACGGTCAGGTACAAAATTAATGTCACTATCTTCTACAGCCTCAATTGCCGGTTCTGCCAGCGGCTGCATCTTAACAAACCACTGCTTGGAAATTAAAGGTTCAATTACTGTATCACAGCGGTAACATTCACCAACATTGTGCATGTGGTCTTCGATTTTAACCAGTAAACCTTCTTTTTCCAGGTCCTCAATTACTTTTTTGCGGGCTTCATAACGGTCAAGGCCTGCATAAGCTTCACCAGCAGCTTCTGTCATTTTTGCATCTTCGTCAATAACTTCTACGATCTCTAAATCATTACGGCGGCCAATTTCGAAGTCATTTGGATCATGGGCAGGTGTTACCTTAACCATACCGGTTCCAAATTCACTATCTACATATTCGTCAGCTATAATTTCGATTTCTCGATTTACTAAAGGAACAATTACCTTGGCTCCAACCAGATCTTTGTAGCGCTCATCTGAAGGATGAACTGCAATCGCAGTATCTCCGAGCATAGTTTCCGGTCTGGTAGTAGCAATGGTAATATATCCTTCCCGATCTTTATAAGGATATTTATAATGATAAAACTTACCTTCTGTTTCTTTATGTTCAACCTCAATATCACTCAAAGTTGTATGACAGCTTGGGCACCAGTTAACAATATAATCTCCCTGGTAAATTAAGCCTTCTTCGTATAATTTGATAAATACTTCTTCAACTGCATCTGAGCAGCCTTCATCAAGGGTAAATCTTTCTCTTGACCAGTCACAGGAAGAACCCATCTTTTTTAACTGATTGGTAATTCTAGTTCCATACTCTTCTTTCCATTCCCAGGCTTTTTCTAAAAATTCATTCCTGGTCATATCTTCTTTTTCGACACCTTCTTCCCGCATTTTATCGACAACCTTAACTTCAGTTGCAATACTTGCATGGTCAGTTCCGGGAAGCCATAAGGAGCGATAGCCCTGCATTCTCTTCCAGCGGGTCAAAATATCCTGAAGAGTATTATCTAGAGCATGTCCCATATGTAATTGTCCGGTAATATTTGGGGGAGGCATTACAATACTAAAAGTCCCCTTCTCATCTTCTATTTCTTCTCTTGGTGCAAAATAATTGTTTTCCAGCCAGTATTCATACCATTTATCTTCCGTTTTGGCCGGATCATAGGTTTTTTCTAAATTTTCCAAATTAATTCCCTCCATTTTTAAGTTAGTATTTATATTTTAATTTTTATTCACAACAAAGCATTAGGTGAAATTTAATAACTAATAAAAAACGCTCTTCCATCCAGTTAAGGACGAAAGAGCGTTAAATTCGCGGTACCACCTTAGTTCCTCCTGCTCTTATGATGCAGAAAGCTCTCATTTGTTAACGACTGCTGTGCCGTTACTGATTATTACAGATTAGCATTAAAATCAATGGGTCGATTTACTGCTTAAAATCTGTCTGGTCAGTAAAACTCGGAGACGACTTCATTTCTTTTTGCTGTCGGAATCTTACAGCCGCTGGATTCCGTTCTCTTTCAGCTTTTTAAAAATTACTACTTCTCTTCTTAGTTTTTAATTATTCAACTATCGTTATTATAATATCTTATTAAACAGTCTGCTGTCAAGAGTTAAATTCAACATTTTAAAGCTCATTAGTCAGACTAATCAATTTGGAATTGAATTCTCAAGTACTTCTACTTCCAGACCAGCATCTTCAAATTGTGGCTTAATTTTTTCTGCTGGCCCCACAATCACAGTGAAAATTATTTCTGGATAAAGCTCTTCAGCAAAAATTTTCTGAACTTCTTCACTACTAAGGCCATTATACTGTTTGATCACATTATTAATATAGTTATCCGATTTATTATTAAATTCTTTTTGGTAAACAATTTGATCTAAAACATCGATTTGATGCTGATAGGCTTTTGGATAAATTGCATTATATAGATTTATATTCTCAAAAAGTTCTTTTTCAGTAAATTTCTCAGTTCCATTTTTGATCTTTAATATTTCTTCTTTGACAGCTTCCATACCGGCCAGTGCTTTTTCAGGTTCTAAACTTAAATTAATAAAATAAGCTCCACCATAATCACTGTATTTTGTCTGAGCATATATACCATAGACATAACCTTTATCCTGTCGAAGATTTTGCATTAGACGACTGCTTATTGAGCCTCCACCAAAAATGCGATTAGCCATCATAAATGGAATTTTCTTTGGAAATTTATTGCTGTAAAAGTTATAACCCATTCTCATATTAGCCTGAGTAGCATCCTCTTTATTAATTATTATTATTTTTTGCTGAATTTCGGGATTAACACTAACATAGCTTTTATTTAAATCTGATTTGGTGTTTTCCCAAGCTGCAAATTTACTTTTAATTTCCTGTTTTAGTTCGTCAAGGTCAAAATTACCGCTAACTGCAAATACAATGTTTTCTGGCCTAAGAGTTTTACGATAAAAAGCTTTGACCTGAGTCGGCTCCACTTCTGCTAAAAAGTCTAAAATTAAGTCATAGTCATAATTATAACCATAAGGGTGTTGCCCATATAGGTTTTTGAAAAAATGCATATTTAAAAGCGCAGAATCATTGTAAAACTGGTGTTTATAATACTGCCTGGATTCTTTAACAGTTCTTGTAAAATGATCACCTTCAAATTTTGGCCGCTGTAGTACTTCAGCTAAAAGTGAGATCAGCTCTGAACTTTCTGTACTTAGAGAATTAGCACTGATAGAAATCCGATCAAAACCCGCTGCAAGATTTAAGGATAAGGCATTAATTTCTTTAAAAAGTGACAATTTTTGCTCACTATAATTTTCTGTTTCTAGAAGCATTAATTCTGTCATCAAAGAGCTGATACCAGCATTATTTTTGTTTTCATTTATTTGGCCAGCATTAATATAGCCCTTTACTTCAAAGATCGGCAGACTCTTATCCTGAGCTAGATAAAACTTCATCCCATTTTCCAGTTCAAAAAGTTCATAATCAGGTATCTCAATTTTAGGTTCATCATTGACTATATCTGCCAATTCTCTAAAAAATTCTGGACTTAAATTTTGATTCTGAGCCGCTGCACCGAAAGTAAATAGGAATAAAATAATGATCGTTAAAGATAAAATTTTATATGTCTTTTTCACTGCTGCGCACCACCTTTGGCTTCAGGTAAAATATAACCTCTTGTCCGTTGATTTTTTTTGAAATATTTTTCTGCAATCTGCACCACATCTTCTTTAGTTAAATTGTTCATATACTCAATTTTTTGCTGCAGCAGCTCCGGTTTATTAAAACGAATTTTATTTATTGCATAAGTTTCTGCTGTTGAGTCAATATTTTTTTGGGAAAAGATTAATGATTTCTGATACTGTTTTTTTACTATTTTAAATTCCTGCTCGGTTATTCCTTCTTCAAAGATTAGCTTTAGTTCCCGGTCAAAAGCCTGCTGGGCTGTTTCAACAAGGTCTGGATTAGAAGGAATAAAATAAATTGCCGCAAATGATTCTTTACGAAGGGTATTAATGGTAGCTGCACTTGCTAAGATAAGTTCTTCCTTTTTCTGCAGCTTTTCTTTTAAACGAGAACTCTGATTATTTGCTAAAATATCAAGGAAAATTTCTACTGCGGTTAACTCCAATTGGTCACCTGCAGGTATTTGATAAAGCTGAAACGCATAAGGAAGATTGGTCTTTAAATTAAGAGTATATACTTTTTCGCTTTCCTCCTTTGGAAACTTAAAATCTTTTCTTTTTATTGCTGCCGGTTTAAAATCAGCATAATACTTTTGAGCCATCTTTTTTACTGCCTCAACTTTTACATCACCACTTACAACCACTAAAGCATTATTAGGAGAATAATAACTCTGGTAATGTTCTTTTAATTCAGCTGTAGTAATATTGCTGATATCTTCCATCCAACCAATAATACCATGTTCTAAGTAGGTATCTGGATAAGCATATGCTTTAATTTCTTCAAAACCTTTAGAAAATATATTATTATCTACTCTCATTCTTCTTTCCTGTTTAATAACTTCCCGTTCTCTATTTACTTTCTGTTGATCAAAGGTCAAATTCCGCATTCGATCTGACTCTAAAGCAGCTGCCAGTTCTAAAGCTGCAGCGGGAACTTGATGATAGTAAAATGTGAAGTCATAAAATGTTGCTGCATTTAGCTGGCCACCTACAGAAGTAATAAGATTATCAATCTCACCTTCTGGAAGATTTTTGGTGCCCATAAACATCAGGTGCTCTAAAAAATGCGAAATACCGGTTTGGCCTTCCTTTTCATCAATAGAACCTACATTATAATAGGTTGAATATTTGATTGAAGGAATTGAATGGTCTGGAAAAACCATGAATTCCAACCCATTTTCCAGTTCAAAACTATGATATTCAGGCTGGTCTAAATCTAAATCCGCAGCTGTAACTGGAAAAACTAAAATAAATAATAAAAAAGATATTATTATCCGTAAAGGTGCGCCGTATAAATGTCTGTTTATTGAGGAAGCAGATAATTGTTCGGCTGCAGAAGATAAAATTTTAATTAGTCCCAATGGTGATGTACATCCCTGTGAAGCCTTTAAATCTGATAAGGCAGTTAGTAATATTAATCAACATGACTTATATTACATCTGGCAGAATGATAAAAGATTAAACCAGCTTAGAGAGTTAAATAAATATCAGATAAGCAATTGTAATAATTGCAGTCAACTTGAAAATTGTAAAGGTGGTTGTCCTGGACAGAGATGGTTGAAACATAAAGATGTGTTAATCGGTCCGGATCCAGGCTGTATAGAATATGAAATCAAATAAGAACTGAAAAGTTCTTATTTTTTTAAATATAATGTAAAAATATGTATTAATTTAAAAAAATATCTTATACAGGAGCTGGTTAAATGAATTTAATTGGTGAGTTAAGACAAATAATTAAAACAAACTTTAGTACTGTAATTTTACTAATAAGTATAGCTGTTTTATTTAAAATTATCTTTTATATTTTTGATCAGCTGAGCAAGTTTAATAAAAATGAGAGTAATATTAAGATGAACTTTCAATTAAGTAATTTTTATTATAAAGTGAGCTATTTAATATTTGTGATTATTGGGGTTTTACTAACTATGTTCGCTGCAAGTACCTGGTTTTAGTGTTAATATTTGCTGAGGGGGAATATAATGAGTTCTAAATCCGGAATTATAGCGGGAAAAGAATTAATTGATAAGATAAAAAATGCAAAAAATGGAGATGATTCTTTAATAACCTGTGAAAAGTGGAAGGAATGCAAGGGTAAAGAATGTGACCCTGATTGTTCTTATGGTTTGGACTGGAACAATTTTAATGGCTGGCAGGTTGATTTAAATCTTGGAAAAGAAGCATATATAACTGGTAATAAAAGCCCTACTATACTGGATGAGAATAATCAATATCTGACTATAGAACCTGGAGATTTTGCTCTTTTAGAAACTGAGGAAGATATTAATGTCCCTTCTAATTTAATGGGGTTTATTTCGGTAAGGTTTAAGTACAAGAAGATGGGACTGGTCAATATCTCGGGGTTTCATGTTGATCCAGGTTACAAAGGGAAACTAATTTTTTCAGTTTATAATGCTGGACCTGATGATATAATAATGAAAAAGGGAACTCCTGTTTTTATGATTTTCTTTTCAACATTAACTCAGGATTTAAGTGAACTTGAAAATGATTTAAGAAATGATGATAAAGATTATATTCCAAAATCTTTAAAGGAAGTTATAAATGGAAAAAATAATTATTTTACGGATAAAGATGGATTTAAATCTATTCCGCTGGAGTTAATTTCTATGATTCAGGGTTCCAGTGTTTCTTTAGCAAAAAATAATAATAGAATTGAGAAGTTAGAATCCAGCATAAAAATATATGGTTCTATAGCTGGTGGAATAATAATTGCTTTAATAGGGGCTTTATTTGCTTTTGGAATAAATTCATAACTGGTTAATTTTTAAGGGAGGATACTTTATTTTGGAATATTTATATACGACAGGGAATGGGAAAACTTATCCAATAGAAATGGATTATAAATTCATTGAATCAAAAAATTATGTGTATGATTATGATCAAATAACCTCTTTATGTGAAGGCTGTGGTAACTACCAACAGGGTGGAGGCTGCCCCCCATTAGCTCCGAAATTTGATGATATTATTAAAACAAAAAGATATTCAATTATGATCTATGCTAAATTACTCTCAGAATATAAAAGTGAAGGGGTTAAAAACAGTAATAATTATTATATTCATTATAGATTTCAGGATATAATCCTTTCAAATTTACTTACCAATCTGGGTTATAAAATCAGAGATGATTATAATAATTTAGTATTTTTGAATAATGGCTTCTGCATGGGCTGCAGTAAAAAATGTAGTTTTAAATTAGGTGAAAATATATGTAGAAACCCCAAAAAAAGGACTTTTTCACTGGAAGCAACAGGGGTTAATGTAGAAAAGACTTTAAAAAATGAATTTGGAATAGAACTGCAGTGGTATAATAAAGAAAATTATAGAGATATTGATTTTATGGTTAAGTCAATTGGACTTTTTTATGCAGATAAGGAAATCAGTCAAAAGATTGAAAATAGGTTCATTGAATATTTAAATTCTCTTAAGTCGACTAAAAACAAGATAGAGAGTAAGTGAGAATAAATAATTAGGGTGATTTGAAATGAAAAAAGATGCTCACTTCTATGCTCTGCTGGCAATGGCCCGCTCTGTTGGAATAGAAAAGGAAACTGCTCACAAAATAGCTTATGCTTCCCAGTTTGTTGATGACGCTAAAATAAATAAAATAACTCTTGCTGATGATAACAATGGCGCAATACTCTCAGGTCTTAAAAAGGATTTCGGCGATTCTGAAAAGATTATTAATGCGGCAACCTGTCATGATTATTTTATAGTTAATACTTTCAATTATGGGGCTATGATTAATAATACCACAGCTTTTCACTTTGTTCCCGGTTGTGACGGAGAAAGTTTTGTGAAAAAGATGCGCTG
>NZ_QBLR01000143.1:0-8433 GCF_003070835.1 Halanaerobium sp.
ATTTTGATACCAGTAGAAACTTTTCTTTTTAATTCGACGCATATCTTTCAGATCAAATTCATCTCGATTAACATAAATAAAGCCATAACGTTTGTTAATTCCTTGATGAGTACTAACTAAATCAATGGCTGACCAAGGAGAGTATCCAAACACTTTTACCCCATCGGTAATTGCAAGCTGAACCTGTTTAATATGCTTTCTTAAATAATCAATTCGATAGTCATCATTGATTGTATCATCATCTTCGAGTTCATCGTAAGCACCGAGACCATTTTCAGTTACAATCAAGGGCAAGTTATATCTGCTGTAGATTTCTCTTAAAGTTGTTCTAAAACCAACCGGATCAATTTCCCAGCCAAAATCAGTTGTTTCTAAATTTTTGTTTTGATGACGTTTATAAAAACCAGGTTCATTATCTACAACCTGTTGATCTCCATCATAATTACTTTTCTTTTTTTTGTCTTCAAAATCTCCTTCTACTGAAGCACTGGTATAGTAATTAAAAGCTATAAAATCTGGATTACCAGCCTTCAGAATCTTCATATCGCCATCTTTAATTTCTGGCGTGATACCTTTTTCTTCCATAAAGCTCCAGGCAGTTGCATTATATCGGCCAAAAACTGCTGCATCTAAGTAAAGCCAGTTTCTAATGGCAGAATAATTATCAGCTGCCAGTACATCTTCTGGTTTAGAGGAAGCGGGATAAACAGTTGAAATATTTGGAGCTGGACCGATCTTTCCATACTCTACTTTTTGATGGCAGAGATCAAACACCTTAGACTGAGCAACTAACATATGGTGATTTGACTGATATAATCCTTTTTGAACATCATCCGGATCATCTTCTAAGAGCCCTAAAGCATCTCCGTGTAAGATCATCATGTTTTGTTCATTGATTGTTAACCAGTACTTAACTCGATCTCCATATTCATCAAATAAAACTTCAGCATAATTAACAAAAGCATCAACTGTATCTCTGTTTTCCCATCCACCTTTTTCTTGTAAAGCAAGCGGCAGGTCAAAATGATACATAGTAACTAAGGGTTCAATATCATATTTTAAAAGTTCATCAATTAAATTGCTGTAAAAATCAATTCCTTTCTGGTTTACTTCACCGGTTCCTTCTGGAATTATTCTGGTCCAGGCAATTGAAAATCTATAAGTTTTAAAACCCATTTCTGCCATTAAAGCTACATCTTCTTTATAATTATGATAATGGTCACTTGCAACTTTAAAATCTGTCACATCTTCAGGATGATTACCTACATCCATTACCGAAAGTCCTTTACCATCTTGATTCCAGGCACCTTCAAACTGATAAGCTGATGTAGAAGCACCCCAGAGAAAGTCTTCGGGAAAATCTTTTAATTTTTTATGGATCATTATATTTTCCTCCTAATTGGATTATTCTATTTCTTTAAATTATCTTAAATCAATTATTTTTGAAACTGCGGTAAATAATCAATATTTTCATCAATAAGGTCGTCTAATAAATTTTTAACTATACTGCTTTCAACAAGCGGATGGATAGTTAAGGCCTGAAAAGCAGAATCATAATCACCATGTACTCCTGCTTCAATTGTTAAAGCTTCATACTCATTTACAACCTGCAGTAATCCCTTAACCTGAGAAGGAAGCGGTTCAACATTTAACGGTGTAGCTCCATTTTTACCAACATAAGATGTTCTCTCAATTACAGAATCATCTGGAAGACAATTTACTGTACCATTATTTTTAACATTTACATAATGTAATGTTCCTTTATCATTATAAATAGCACTTATTAGATCACAGGCAGCATCCGAATAATATTGGCCTCCTCTTTCTTCTAATTCTTTTGGTTTCTCTTTTAGAGCTTTATTTTTATAAAGTTCAAAGAGACTTGCTTCTAATTCTTTAACAACTTCACCTCTTGTGCCTTCAGTTTGGGCAGCTTCAATTTCTTCCTGCAGCATTAAATCGGTAAGGTAATAATATCTATGGTAAGGACAGGGCAGCATTCCTACTGACTTTAATAAATCTTTACCCCATTCAAAATCCGGAACATTCTCAACATCTTTGAAGTTTCCTGAAGCAATTTTATTTAATACTTCTTCAATCTTATTTTCGCCCTCTAAATAAGCTCCTCGACCCCAAACTAGGTGATTCAAACCAACAAAATCCATTCTTAATTTATCTTGCTCAGCATCCAATATTTCTGCTGTCATCTTTTCCATTACAATCGGAACATTACATAATCCTAAAACTTTGATATCAGTATATTTACTTACTGTCTCAGTAATAATTCCACTTGGATTAGTAAAGTTTATTAACCAGGCATCTGGTGCAAGCTCTTCCATATCTTTTGCAATATCCAGGATTACAGGAATTGTTCTTAAAGCCTTGGCCATTCCACCAGCACCAGTTGTCTCCTGACCTATACAGTTATATCTTAACGGTATTTTTTCATCCCTTATTCTTGCATCTAAGAGTCCAACCCTGAACTGAGTTGTAACAAAATCGGCATCTTTGATTGCTTCTCTTCTATCTAAGGTTAGGTAGATATTGATATCTACTCCTGCTTCTGCAACCATTCTTTTAGCAAGATCACCAACAATATCTAGTTTCCATTTACCTTCCTCTATATCTACTAAATATAAATCTTTAACAGGAAATTCATCATATCTTTTAATAAAACCCTCTATAATTTCAGGGGTATAACTGCTACCCCCTCCAATTGTAGCTACCTTTATACCTCTATCAGATAACATTTTATTTACCCAACTCCTTTTTTAATTCATGTAGTTCTTTTTGAGTTTTAATCATTTCTTCAATTAAATCTTTAGTTAAAGTTGCACTTGTTAAATGATCCTGAGCATGAACCATTAAGATACCAACTTCAGTTTTTTCACCCTGTGCCTCTTTGGTAATTAAAGATGTTTGGACATCATGAGCTTCATGAAAAAATTCTTTTGCCTCTTTCAATTTTAGATCTGCCTCTTCAAATTTTCCTTCCCGAGCAAGTCCAAGAGCTTCAAAAGCTATACCCTTGGCATTACCGGCAGCAGATATTATTTTAAAAACTACCTCTTCACTTGTCATAATCTCACCTCTATTTATAGTTATATTTTTATAAATTATCTTGAATATATTTTATCTTTTTATGCTGTTGCCGCTTCTTCCTCAACTTCTCCAGCAGCTTTTTCGTCTGCCAAATTCTTTTCATCTAATATTTTCATGAACGGATAATAAATTAAGCCAGCGACTGTCATTGTAACAATTTGCAAGATGATTGCTCTCCAGTCACCTGTTGCTAAAAATCCACTAATTAAAGGTGGAGTTGTCCAGGGAATCAAGGTGTATGGTCTTGCAACCAATTCTAAAGCCATTGCAGCATAAGTTATAGCTGCAGCTGAAAGCGGTGCTAGAATAAACGGTATCAGCATAACTGGATTCATTACAATTGGCATACCAAAAATAATTGGTTCATTAATATTAAATAGACCAGGTCCAATAGCAGTTTTACCAATGGCTTTAAACTGTTTTGATTTTGCTGCAAAGACTAATAAAAGGGCCAAAACAAAAGTTGAACCAGAACCTCCCATATTTATAAAAATTTCTAGGAATGGTTGGTTTACTATATTTGGAAGAACTTCAGCGCCTGCAGAAAGAGCATTTGTGTTTTGATCAAGCAAAGTTAATAATACCGGACCCGCTGTTCCAATTACAAGACTTGAACCATGAATCCCAACAAACCAGAAAATACTAATTGCCAGTATTAAAACAACAACACCAGGGAATGTTCCTCCAATTAACAATAACGGAGCAGTAACTGTATTATTTATTAATTCTGGAATAGAAATGCTTGCAAATGTTAAAGAAATTTGATTAAAGACCCAGACCGATAAAAGGACTATAAAGACTGGAATTAAAGCAGAAAATGATCTCGCAACATTAGGTGGTACGGTTTTTGGCATTTTGATAGTAATATCTTTTTCTACTATAAACCGCTGAACTTCAACAGAGTACAGAGCCACCAAAATTGCTATAAATAATCCATCAGAACCCAACCAGGAAAGGGTTAAATTTCCATTTTCAGTTAATGGTACCAATAAAACAAAGGAAGATAATCCTAAAAGAGCTGATTCTAATGGCGGCAGACTATATTTTTTACTTAAAGAATAAGAAATTGTGAAAGAAGCTAATAAAGCCATTAAACCAAAAGTAGCATTTTGAATCATTAAAATTCTGTCTACATATGGTGCAACTAATTCCGCTAAAAATGGAATCGGAGGAAAGGCTACAATTAAAGCTACTGATCCAATAATTAACATCGGTAATATTGCAATCAGACCATCTCTTATTGCCTGTAAATGTCTCTGTTCTCCAACTTTCCCAGCAACAGGTAAAAACTTATCTTCTAATATTTTAAATAATTTATTCTTCATTATCATATCCTCCCATTTAATAAGTAAGTTTAATCATTAAGTAAAGACAATGCCTGATCTAATACTTTTGCGCCATCAACCATACCATAGGCAGCTGAATCTACAACATCAAGGGCAACATTTTTTTCTTCTGCAATCTTTTTAAATGATTTTTCTTTGTACTTAATTTGGGGACCTAAAAGTACAACATCATATTTTTCTACAACATCTTCAAAATTATTACATGATTCAGCCTTAATTTCATAATCTAAGTCTCTATTAGCCGCTTCATCTTTCATTTTCTCTACTAACATACTTGTACTCATTCCAGCATTACAAACTAATAAAATTTTCATAATATTATATTCCTCCTGTTTTTATGTTAAAAAAATTTATTCAAAACTTTTAACTAATTCAGCCAGTTCTTTTAAAGCTTTATCTTCATCATTTCCATTCACTATTAATTTAATTTTATCTCCATATGAAGCTTCAAGGGTCATTAAGCCCATTATACTTTTAGCATTAACACTGCGATTATCCTTTTCAATTTCAACTTCTGATTCATAATTTTTAGCTTCACTAACAAATTGTGATGCCGGTCTTGCATGAAGACCAGTCTTATTTTTTAATTCAATTAAACAGCTTTTCAAATTTTTGCCTCCTTTCATTTCTTCTTGATTTGTTTGAAATGGATAGTTGTTTTTATCTTCGCTTATATAAAATGCATTAATCATACCAAAACTATAATTTTCTTAATATTTATTTGTTTTTTTATTAGAAATCCAATTATTACAAGGTTTATAGATTGTTTTTATTTAAAATAACTTTGCAAATTAATAAAAAACACCCCATAAAATACAAAATTAGTGTGCAAAATAGTTCTGCACACTAATTAATATGGTTACACATTAACTTCAAACTGTATTTTAGTTGTATAAAAACATTTCTGTTATATAGGCCTTTTCATCATCAGTTATATCTAAATTATATTCAGACTCCAGTCTTTCCATCTCAGAATTGACTACTGCAAATGAGTTTTTATTCTTTGTAATAAATTCATTTAACTTTTCATACTGCTTTCTATTACCATCTTTTTTTGCATTTTCGAGCATATAAGCCATATGAATAATGATACCTATCTTTACTCCAAAATCTAATTCTTCCTTAAATCTGCTTTCAATATTATTTATTACAGTTCTTAGGTCATCCACCATTTTAAAACTATTAAAATTACTAAATTGATCCTTTAGTGAAGTTTTAATATTAAATATCATTTCTTCGTGTTTTAATTTTGTACTTAGTTTCTCAATTCCATCCTGACCCAAAATATCTAAAGCAGAAATATAAGGAACTGATTCTAATTCCAAAGGCATCGTACTTACAACAGCTAATATATTATATTCTTTTTCTAATTTCTTAATTTCTTTTTCTAAGTTATTGTCTTCCATTAAGCTCAAATTAATTATTCTATAGCTCAAATTACTATTTAAATTATTTTCAATTATATTTTTTAACTCCCTGGCAGCACCTTCACCAGTATAACAAGCTGTTACTATTGCAAAATCATCCAGATTCTTATTCGTTGTTTCACTAGAACTTAAATTATTATCTCTTTCAGTTTCAACTTCAAAATTTTGCTGATAGCTTTCTCCTCCAATTTCATTAACTGATTCAATTATATCAGCAAAAGAATCCCCAAGTACTGCTTTGCGAGAGGCTTCTAAAATTGTTGGAGTACTGACCATCGTAATTGTTTCTGTTTTAATACCAGTTTCTTCTGCGATCATTCCCCCAAAACTATTTAAAGAACCCATATCAACCATTACAATAATGCCGCTACCATTATCAATTTCTTTTGCCTTAGCTTTAGCTTTTTTATAAGCTTCATTAGGACTCATTTCCAAAGGCATATCAACAGCGACAGCGTGTTCTTCCCCAACTAGATTGTTTACAACTTCTGTCATACTGCTGGCAGTAGACTTACCATGCATCACAACTAAAATTCCTACCTTATTGACATCAGTTTCTCCATAATTATAGGGTTTTTCGGTTAAAAACATGCTGATATAGCCAATTTCATCCAGAGGTGTCTTGATAGAAAACTTCTGATCTATAATTGTTGCAATTTCCATAGCAGTGATAAATTCCTGGCTGTGTTCTGAACGAATTTCATTTAAATTCGGGTGATAAATTTTATTATCATTTCTAATTCTGGCTATACTTCTTTTTAAATGCAGGGCCAGCCCATAATAAATTTTTTCATCATAACTTCTGTCCAATCGATTTTTTGCTAAATCAAGTATCTCCTGAACAAGACTTACTATATCTTCTCCCACAATTTTTTCAATTTTACTTTTTTTGAAATTAGCTGATAAATCGCCAATGTAATTTTTAAAATGCTTTTCTATATCTATATTTAAAATCTGATTAATTTCTTCTTGTGGCAGACCATTATCTTCAAGAGTGTTCATTTTATCTTCTATAACATCATAAAACTGATAGTCTTTATTTTTTTTATCTTTTTGCCGCTGCTCTGTTTTGCTGCCGTTCTCTTTAAAAGATATTAAATTTCCCCTATTTTTTATCAGTTCATCAAGTTCTTCCCTTTTATTCGGCAGATTCATAATACCTTTTTTAACATGATATGGAAGTTCTTCCTGTCCAATTTTGAGACAGCTGCTTTTATTTTTTTGTTTTGACTTAAAATTCAAAAATGCTTTTGCACAGGCAAGCTGAATATCACTTTTAAGCTGACCAATGTTATTGGTACAGTCATATAATAAAAATGATTTTAAAGCATTCTTATAAATATAAATATCTTTGCCGATTCTTTTTTGCTCCTGCTTGATAAAATATTTAATCAGCTGAAATCTTTCAATTAAACTTCTATCTGAAAGGGCAGGAAGTTCAATCACCATCGGAATTCGGCGCTGAAATGTTTTTAATAAATAGGAACCGGGGGGTTCTGTTGTTGCTGCAATAATCTTGACATCTGCTTCAATTATCTCATCTGTATCTCCAAGCTTTCTAAAAAAACCATTATCAATAAAAGTAAAGAGCATCTCCTGTCCCTGAGGCGGAAGTCGATGAATTTCATCTAAAAATAATATACCTCCATCAGCGTTTTTAATAAAACCTTTGGAATCTTTTTCGGCGCCAGTATAAGCTCCTTTTTTAACACCAAATAGCTGCCCCATTAAAAGCTGAGGATTATCTGTATAATCGGCACAGTTAAATTTTATAAATGGTGCATCTGAGCTGATGACTTCTTCTTCAACAGCAAAATTATACATTAACTCTGCAAACATTGACTTACCGACACCAGTCTCACCTAATAAAAGAGTATGGAGACCATTTGGTGGATATAAAATAGCAGCCTTTGCCTGCTGCACCGAAACTTTGAGACTTTTATCTGCTCCTATTATATTATCCAGTTTTTTACTTTTTAAAATTATTTTTGTTTTAATAATACTGTAGTAAACCGGCCGACTATTTGTCTTTTTCATTTTTCCTTCTTTAACTAATTTGTTTAAATAACGGCTGGCAGTTGATCTAGTAATATCTGCTTCTTTAGCAACCTCTTTGGCTGTCATACCTTTTGAACGGTCTTGAGTCATCTCTTTAACCAATTTTAGGATCTTATCTTTTTTCTTGATAATTATCACACCCTAATACTTAAAATAATGTTATAGTCTTAATTATAGTTTTTTAATTATTATCTTTATTTTTTATTATATAGGATTTTTATATTAATGTACATGCAGATGCTCGTAAAACAGTCGTTTTATATCGAATTAATAGACAAAAAAAGCAGTTAGCGAAACGATCAGCTAACTGCTTTAGAATTAATTATTAATTTTTAAAAATTGAAAAATTACTTCTCCATCGAATCATCAAAGGCCAGATTAGAAGGATCAAAGTCAACATTGCGGACAAAGCGGAGAGCTTCTTCAGCTCCATAGATCCGATCCATACCGCTGTCTTCCCATTCAACAGAAAGAGGACCGGTGTAATTCATCTTATTTAA
>NZ_QBLR01000144.1:0-8390 GCF_003070835.1 Halanaerobium sp.
TTTATTACAATTATTACTTTTTTAGACTGTTACTTTCTGGCTTTAGCCGAGAATCCTCATAATTAAAACATCTATATTTATTTATCAGTAAATTCTATTTATATTCTACTCCATTAGCTCTATCAATAGTCCTAATAACTTCCCAGTAAGTCTTATAGTCAATTGGAATAAACTTGTCATCTTCAAATTCTTTTGCTAAGCTTGTACCTTCCCAGTCAAATGTGAAGAATGCTTTTTTAATCTTTTGAGCAAGACCAGGATGCAGATTGTTTACATAAGCATAAGCAGTTGTTGGGAAAGTCTGAGATTTATAAATTGTTTTGATCTCTGACTTATCAATTGCTCCACTGGCTGCCATTCTGTTCATTACAGAGTTAG
The DNA here is from genome assembly GCF_003070835.1 of Halanaerobium sp. NCBI lineage: Bacteria > Bacillati > Bacillota > Clostridia > Halanaerobiales > Halanaerobiaceae > Halanaerobium > Halanaerobium sp. Next base: position 379 of record NZ_QBLR01000144.1, read on the forward strand.
CAATTGCAGCAACTTTGTAGTCTCCATTGTAGACACCCATAATTGAGTTATCATGGCGGCCGCTAAAAGTAGTCTCATAATCTTCACCAGCTTCATAGCCCATTTCTGATTTTAAAATTGCAGAAGGTGCCTTGAATCCAGAGTTAGATGTCTGAGATACAAAAGCAACTGTTTCTCCTTCTAAGTCTTCTAAGCCCTGCAGTTCACTATCTTTTTGAGTAATAATCTCCATTTCATAACCAAAACTACCATCCTCAGCTGCCATCATTGTAAAAGGAACAACTCCAGCTGTATTAACAGCAAAAGGAACACTACCAGTATTAATTCCAGCAATATGAATTCTGCCTGCTCTTAAAGCTTCTAACTGAGAAGCATAGTTTTCAACTGCATAAAACATAACTTCTTTTCCTGTAACTTCAGCTAAATGTTCTAAAAAATCTGACCAGGCTGTTTTATAGACTGAAGGTTCTTCTACAGGTGTATAAGAAAAAATTATAGTATCCGGATTAAGCCATTCAGATTCATCAGCCGGAAGATCAGCAACTAAATCACCATCATAGTCAACAAAGCCCTCTGCAAGATCTCCGTGATTGGTCTCTGCCGCTGCTGTAAATCCACTGATCAAAATAACTGAAAGAATTAATATTGTTAGAATTTCCCCAAATCTTTTCATTAATTATTACCTCCAAATAGTTTTTTTGTTTTTCGCTTGCAATTAATATAATGACATATCAAAGTTACAGGAGTATTGCCTGGAGGTTAAAAAAATGTTACTAATTGTTACGATTGTGTTAAGTATATTGTTATATAATTCACTTGTACCGGGTGCAAAAAAAGTGTACAAAAAAGCTAACATTTTTTTCTTAAAAATGCAGGGATTATTATCCCAACCACGAATTATTATTAATATAGCTTAATTTTTATTGAGCTATTTTTATTTTGTGCAGATTTTTTAATTAGCTAATGACTTTCTATTAACTTTTAGAAATTTAAATCATAACTGGAGGGAAGTATATGAAGGGAACGGTCGTATCAACCTGGCTGAGTACTCTCAACAAAACATATGGAGAAGAAACAGTCACTAAGGCAAAAAAGAAGGCAGGATTTAAAGAAGATTTAATAATTACTCCGATGACAACAATTGAAGACCAGAAAACAAAGGATTTAATGAAATATATTGGTCAGGAGGTTGGGAAAAAACCTGGTAAAATATGGCATGAAATGGGGATAGAGAATATTGAAACTTTTTCTCAGTGGTTTCCTTCTTATTTCAGCAACAGAACCCTTAAGAATTTTCTGATGCTGATGGATACTGTTCATCTGCAGCTAACAGAAATGCTGCCTGGTGCAAATCCTCCCCGCCTCCGCGCTAAAGAGCTCAATGACCATCAGATAGAAATGACTTATAAATCTGAAAGAGGAATGTACGATTACTTTTTAGGCCTTTTAGAGGGAAGTTCATCTTTTTTTAAAACTCCAATTGAAGTCGAAGAGATTGAAAGAGGAAGTTCAGATGATGGGCGAGAGTTTTTAACTATTCAGATCAGCTTTGAAAAATCATTCAGAAACGAAAAGAAGTACATATTTTCTAAAATTTTAGGGCTTGGAATCTTTAAAAGTATCCCTGCTAAAATGGGACTTGCAGGAACTGCTTTAAGTTTTGCTTTAACATCTTTACCACAATTTTCAGCCGGCTGGACTGTAAATTTAGGTGCTTCTCTCGGCCTGGGCGCTGTTCTGGCATTAATCAGCAGAGCTTTAATCTCTCCTGTTAAAGCAATTGATAATGAGCTGACAAAAATTGAAGAATTAAATCTGGATGATGAAAACAGACTAAAAACCGCTGACGACTTTGAAAAACTATTTGAAAAGCTGCGCCAGATAAAGGCAAAATTAAGAAAAGATATTCTGTTCCTTAAAGGTGGAACTGATGATATGCACAACTTTACCGAAGATTTTGTTGAGCTGGCTGAAGATATGGAAGAAGTCTCAGACAGCATCTCTACTGTAGTTGATGAAGTAGCTCAGGGAGCTCAGGCTCAGGCTCAGGAAACTGAGGAATCAGCCTATATAGTTAATCAAAATGTTGAAGAAATTGAAAAACTTGCTGCAGCAGGTCAGGACAGCCGTGATAACTTAGAAAATGCTGTAGAAAACATCCGCTCCTCTACTCAGGCGGTGGTTGATGTTAATCAGAGAATTAGTGGAGTCCGTGAGGCTTTTGCCAATGTTAATCAGCTGGGAAAACAGCTTTCAGAAAAAATTGAAACAATTATGGAAATTGTAGATACTGTTGAAGATATTGCAGGCCAGACCAATCTGCTTTCTCTGAATGCTTCAATTGAAGCAGCCCGCTCTTCAGATAACGGACGCGGGTTTACAGTAGTTGCAGAAGAAGTAAGAGAACTGGCCGAAGAATCACAGCAGGCTGTAGAAACAATCAGAAAAAATCTGGGAGAATTTACTGAACATGTTGAAAACCTAAGTTCCAGCATTAGTGAACAGTTTACTAACCTTGAGGCCAGCAATCAGGCTTTAGAAGAAGTTGCCGAATCAAGCAATAGTGCCACTAATGATATCGAAGCTGCTACTGATCAGGTTGTAGATATTGTAAGCAGTTTAAATACAGAGACTAAAAAAATTAGAGAGGTCATTGAAAACTTTAATAATCTGGCGGCAATCGCTCAGGAAAATTCAGCCTCAAGTGAAGAAATGAGCGCCAGTGTTAACAGCTATTCTGAAAAGATTAAGGAAATGACAGGCTATATCGAGCAGATGGAAGATTTGACAGAAAACTTCCGCACTAATCTTAAAGATTACAATGTCTAAAAAATAAAGTTAATAAAAAGCCAATAATAAGCTAAAACCGCTCTCAAGACCAGGCAGCTTTTTTCAGCCTCTGGACTATGGGAGCGGTTTTTTTACTTTAAATATAAGCTTTCAAAAAATATTCTGTTGTTTAAATAAATATTAGTTAAATAATAATTTAAAATAATTACTGTTCAAGATTATCCTTTATCACCTGTTCCCAGGCATGCATATTATCTAAAAGCCAGGCAGCAGAATCTTTTTCACCCTGATGATTACTGAAATCAATTTTTAATAATTCTCTATTTTTTCTTTTACCAAGAAAAGAATTAACTCGCTCAATATTTTCAATACTATCAAGGGGGATAACTATATTTTTTTTAGGTACCCATCTTAAAAAATGAAGCTCATCTGGTGTTAAAAGCAGTGAGCCATTTCCACGCACCTGTGCCCTGCCAGCTGATCTCTGGCCAAAGAAATTAACCTCTTTACTAAAATATATAATTCTATCTTTATGATAACTTTTAAATAGTTCTTCTGCCCTTTTTCTTTTAATAGAAGCAATAATTCTATTAACAATATAACAGAGGACAGCTAAGAGAACAGGGATTAATAAAATAAAGGTTTTCTGATTAAAAAACTGCATAATAAACCTCCCTAAAGAGCTGATATTAAATTAAATATTTTTTTAAAAATTTATTAATAAATTGTCTTTAAAACTAAAGCTCTCTGCTGACAGTGTTGACTAAAGTTCCTATTCCTTCAATTTCAATAGTGATTTGATCACCATCACTTAAAAAAATCTGCTCTTCTCTGGCAAAGCCAACTCCTTCCGGAGTACCAGTCAGAATAACTGTTCCCGGCAGCAGAGTCATATTATAAGATAAATAACTGATTAGCTGTTCTATATTAAAGATCATATCCGAAGTTTTAGACTGCTGCATGACCTCTCCATTTAAAATAGATTTAATTTCTAGATCACCAGCATCTAATTCAGTCTCGATCCAGGGACCAAGGGGACAGAAAGTATCAAATGATTTTCCTCTAGCCCACTGTTTATCCAGTTTCTTCTGACAGTCACGAGCACTAACATCATTGGCACAGGTGTAGCCTAAAATATAATCATCGACTTCAACAGTTTCAATATTTTTAGCTTTTTTAGCTATTACAACAGCCAATTCTGCTTCAAAATCAACTTCATCCGGGGCCAATTTCGGTAAAATAATCTCTGAGTCAGGGTCAGTTAAACTGCTGGTTGATTTTAAAAAAATTACCGGACGTTCCGGGATATCTGCTCCAGTTTCAACTGCATGCTGTCTGTAATTTAATCCGATCGCTATTATATTTGGTACTTCAACCGGTGACAGAAGCTTAACTTCTTCCAGTACTGCAGCTTCCTTTCCTGCAGAAAAATCCGAAAAAAGATCTCCTTCCAGCTCAAATATTTTTTGATCTTTTAAAATACCATTTTTAATTTTATCATCTTTTTGATATCTAATAATCTTCATCTGCTGCTCACCTACTTATATTATTTTATAAATAAATATCTTCAATAACCCTTCTCAGCTCAGCAACCAATTTCCTGCTGCCGGCTATCAATAGTGGTGCACCTTCAATCTCAGTCTGATAAACTTCTCCTCCAGCTTCTCTAACCAGTAATTCTCCTGCTGCCAGATCCCATTCTTTAAGCTTAAACTCCCAGTAAGCATCCATTCGGCCGCTGGCCACAGAAACAAGATCAAAAGCAGCACTGCCGGAACGCCTGACTCCTCTGATCTCTGGCAGAATTTTATTAAAAGGATCAAGATTATTTATTTTAGAATCTTTTTTATCATAAGGAAAACCAGTTGCAACCAGAGCAGAATTTAAAGTTGTTTTCTGCGAAATATTAATTGCCTTACCTGATTTATAAGCTCCTTTACCCTTAATGGCAGAATAAATTTCGTCTAATTCGGGAATATAGATAACTCCCATTACAACTTCAGCTTCATATTTCAAAGCAATAGAAACACAGTAAATGGGATAAGAACTGGCATAATTATTGGTCCCATCTAAGGGATCAACCACCCAGGTATATTTGCTTTTTTTATCAGTGAAATCACTTTCTTCTCCCAGAATATTATGTTCAGGATAATTCTTTCCAATCTTTGCTCTAATCATATCTTCACTTAAAAGATCAATTTCTGTTACAAGGTCAGTCAGTGTACTTTTGGTATTAACTTTAAAAGCTTCATTTTTTAACTTTTCTTTCTGCATCTTGCCTACATTTATAGCCCATTCTTTAGCGAGTACTGCTGCGTCAGCTAGATTTATCAAATTAAAAAAGCACCTCCAAAAATTATATTATTTCAAAATAATTTTATCAAAAACTTGCTTTAATTACAATTTATTAAGCATTTCAAAATGAGGAATATCATCTTCTAAATAGCGCTCAGAAACAACTTCAAATCCAAGCTGCTGATAAAAATCAAGTATATATTCCTGAGCTGAAATTCTGACGGCTTCTGTCTTAAAATTATTTTTTATATAAGAGAGAGCAGCCTGCATCAGCTTATTGGCCAGACCATTTCTTCTGTATTTATCTTTAACCAGAACTCTGCCGATGGAAATTTCTGGATAGGATATCCCAGCCGGAATAATTCTTAAATAAGCGGCAATCTCTCCTTCTTTTTGATAAAAAAGATGAAAAGAATTCTGATCTTTATTATCACATTCCTTATAAGGACAGTTCTGTTCAACCACAAAAACATTAATTCTGGCTTCAATTATTTTATATAACTCCTGATTGCTGAGTTCAGAAAATTTTTTTATTTTTAATTCCATAATCTACTCCTATTCTTTTATTTTAAATTTTAAAAGCTGAAAAATTTAAAGCTGACTATTGAAATATTTTTCAACTGCTTCTGCTTTTTCAGCTCTGGCAAAATAGTAGCCCTGATAATAATCACAGTTATTTTCAATCATAAAATTCAATTCTTCTTCAGTCTCCACACCTTCGGCCACTACTTCCAGTCCCAGATTGCTGCCCATCATAATAATAGTTTTTACTATATTTAAATTAGCCCGATTATGAACAAAAGATTTATCAATTTTTAATTTATCCAGAGCAAAGCGGTTTAAATATTCCAGAGAAGAATAACCGGTACCAAAATCATCAATAGAGATTCTGACCCCCAGTTTTTTGAGTTTGTTTAAAACTTCAACAGTATATTCTATATCCTTAATTACAGTTCTTTCGGTTATCTCAAGCTCCAAAAACTCTGCTTCAAGCTGATGCCGCTGCAGAAGCTGCTTAATTTTCCCAATAAAATCATCCTGCTGAAACTGCTGGGGTGCAATATTTACTGAAACAATTAAATCCATATATCCTCTGTTCTGCCAGGCTTTTAACTGCCTTAAAGCCTCATTTAAAATCCACTCTCCCAGCTTTAAGATCATTCCTGTCTCTTCTGCCAGAGGAATAAATTCTCCTGGAGAAATTCTGCCTTCTTCTGGATGCTGCCAGCGGATTAAGGCTTCTATTCCAATAACTTTATTGGTTTTACTTTCCAGCTGAGGCTGATAAAAAAGTTCAAATTCATTATTTACCATAGCTTTTCTCAACTTGCTTTCTAAATTCAATCTGCCTGAAAGCTGGCCCAGCATTTTTTCGTCAAAAAACTTGATATTATTTTTATCGTCAACAAAATGAAGTGCAAGCCTTGATTTTCTAATTAATTCTGAACAATTTTCCTGATTATCATTAACTGATATTCCCAGCTTTAATTTTAAATATATCAGATTATTATTAAGCTCATAGGGCTCTGATAGATTATTTAAAATTTCAAGAGCATATTTTTTTATTTGTTCTCTGCTTTTAGCAGAAGCAAAATAAAATACAAATTCATCACTTTTGCGGGCAATAGTCATCTCTTTCGATAAATTCTTACTCAAACGCTGATAGAGTTCTTTTAACAGCTCATTGCCTTTTTGATAACCATAATTACTGTTGACCAGACTCAGGTTATCTGCAGTCAGAGTAAATAAATAAATCTGCCTGCTGCTGTTTTTATTTTTCTTTAGAGATTCAGAAAGATTGTTTTCTAAAAAGTTTAAATTGGGTAGACCTGTCAGGGGATCATTATAAGTCAGCTTTTTAATTCTGCTTAGCATCTGGTTGAAGCCAGCAGCCAGACTGCCAAACTCATCCTTCTGCTCAACATCAAGTTCAAAGCTCAGCTGTCCTTTTTCAACCCTTTTAAATGCAGAAATAATCTGCTTTAAATTTAAGTTTATGTATTTAGAAATATCAAATATAATTAATATTATAATTAAAATTATGACTGTAAAGGTGATTAAAAGGAGATAAATAGTCTCATCTCTGATATTCTTTATTTTAGAAAGCAGCCTATCTACAGTGCTGTAATAACTGCTCTGATAACCTCCGGCACCGACAAAGAGATCTGTACCTTCAATTTTTTGAATATAGCCGTATTTAGTTTCCAGCATCCCATTATTCGGATTTTGATAGGGGTAGCTCAATCTGCCCCCATTACTATTTTGAATAATATCAATCATTTCTTTAAGCAGTTTTCTATCTTTTATCTCAAGTTCTATTCTATTTTTTCCTTCCAAAGCTGGAGTCGGGGGTAAAGAAACTGTATTTCCTTCTAGATCATAAATATAATAATAGTTTTCCTCTAAATCAGAATTTCGATTGAAATCTGCTATTAAATTTCTAAGCTCTGATTCACTAGCTCTTCTGCCCACTAAATTTTTATTCTTTGAATAAAAATCATAAATTTCAGCTAAAATTTCTGCTCTAGTTTTCACAAGAGACTCAAATTTATCATATTCTCTTTCCAATAGCTCTTCCTCAATTAATAATTGATTTTCAGATGAAAGGCTGCCGAACTGGTAGATAACAATTGCCAGCAGAAAAATCATCGCTAAAATAAAGCTGAGGCCAATGCCCAGCAGTATTTTATTTTTGATAGACAAATTTTTAAGTATTCTCATCATTAGCTCCTATTTATATATTTTCTTAGCTCATCAGAGAAAAATAAGTAAAAAAGATTTTATTAGTTATAATTATAACAGAAATAATTAGTTATATCTAATATTAGAAGGTAACGTCAAGTATTTTGTGTAAATAAATTAATATCTTTCTTCAAATAGTTGAATTAGTTTTTCTCGAGCAGCTAAAAATCCTTTTAATCTTCTCT
>NZ_QBLR01000145.1:0-8333 GCF_003070835.1 Halanaerobium sp.
GACTATACTATATAGATAAATTAATTTTATAATTATATTTAAGATCACAAATCATCAGGGGAAAGAGGTAATTTAAATGTTTAGAAAAGTAAAAAATTATTTTGAGGGTAGAGAAACTCAGGATGGTGCAGGAGTTAAACTCAGACGCTGTTTTGGTTATCATCAGATTCCAGATTTTGACCCTTTTTTGATGATGGATTTTTTTGATTCAACTGATCCTTCAGACTACAGACGTGGATTTCCCTGGCATCCACACCGGGGAATTGAAACTGTTACCTATCTAATCAAGGGAGAAATTGAACATGGAGACAGTATAGGAAATAGTGGAGTAATAAGGAATAGCCAGTGTCAGTGGATGACTGCAGGTTCGGGAATACTGCATCAGGAATTACCCCAGCCATCAGCAGAAATGCTTGGGGTTCAGGTCTGGTTAAACCTGGCTGCCAGTAATAAAATGACAGAGCCTCAATATGGAGATATAACAGAGGCTATGATACCAGTTTATGAAGATGATCAGAAAAAAGTTAAGATTATTGCCGGTGAATATCAAGGCTTAAGTGGTCAGATTCAGAGAACTGACACCAGACCTACTTTTTTCGATGTAGAATTAGCTGCAGAGAGTAAATTTATTTTTGAACTGCAGGCAGACTATAACGCCTATGCCTTTTTAATTAGAGGAGAGGCCAATTTTGAACCCGGGAAAGAAAATCTCAAAAAATATCCGCAGGGAGTTTTATATGAAAACGGCAGCAAAATAAAAGTTAATACAGCTCAAAATACGGCGAGGTTTCTCTTTCTTGCAGGCAAAAAATTAAACGAACCTATAGCCTGGGGTGGTCCAATTGTTATGAACAGCAGAGAAGAACTTGCTGCAGCTTCCAAGGAGCTTGATAATGGAACATTTATTAAAAGTAAAAACGAGAAAAAGCCAACTCAGATTAATAAATTTTACCAGGAAAATAATACAAAATAAGGAGAAATTAAAGTGACAGAATTGGAATTAATGCTTGATTTTCATCTAGAAGCTAAAAGACAGGGGCCAGGCAGTACCGATGATACGCTAAAGGCTCTAAGCTTTATGGATTTAAAACAAGATAAAGTTTTAAAAATTGCAGATATTGGCTGCGGCTCGGGTGGGCAGACAATTACTCTGGCCCGCAAGATTAAAGGAGAGATTAAAGCCGTTGACCTTTTCCCTCAATTTTTAGCAAAGTTAAAGACAAAGGCAGCAGAACTGGGTTTAGCTCATAAAATAAAGACCTTAAAAAAATCAATGGATGATCTTCCCTTTGGCAGTAAAGAATTTGATATTATCTGGTCAGAAGGAGCAATCTATATTATGGGCTTTGAAGAAGGAATTAAGCAGTGGAAAAAATATCTAAAATGTGGTGGTTATTTAGCAGTTAGCGAAATAACCTGGACTACAGCTTCCAGACCTGCTGAAATAGAAGAATATTGGAATAATGAGTATCCAGAAATTAATACAGCCTCTGCTAAAATTAAAATATTAGAAGAGAATGGATTTTCGCCGGTCGGATATTTTTATCTGCCTGAATCAAGCTGGATCGATAATTATTATAGGCCGATGGAAGAACGTTTTGAAGATTTTCTCATCAAACACAATTATTCTGAAGCGGCTGCAAGATTAGTTGAAAATGAAAAAGATGAAATTAAATTCTACCAGAAATATAAAGATTATTTTAGTTATGGCTTTTATATCGCCCAAAAACTAAATTAAGAAGGAGTAGATTATGAAAAAGAATAATTCGATTAATTTAATTAAAGATTTATCAAATGCAAATGGTGTATCAGGCTTTGAAGATCAAGTTTTAGAAGTAGTTAGAAATAAGCTAGCTGCTAATATAAAAACAGAAGTTGATTCAATGAGAAATATGTATTTATATCCAGAAAATAAAAACCCTCAAAAACCGATTTTAATGCTGGACAGCCACTCAGATGAAGTAGGTTTTATGGTCAAATCAGTTAATAAAAATGGTAGTTTAAAATTTATTAATTTAGGCAGCTGGTTTCCACAGAATATTCCGCTCATATAAAGATTATAAGATTGAAGTTGGAGCTCCAATTGTACCAGATGTTGATTTTGAATTCGATCAAGAGCGTGGAATAATGATGGGCAAGGCCTTTGATAACCGGCTGGGAACAGCAGCCGTAATTGATCTATTAAATGACTTAAGTACTGAAAAGCTTGGTCTAAATTTAGTGGGAAGTCTTTCAGCTCAGGAAGAAGTTGGAACCAGAGGAGCTGAGGTTACTTCTAGAAAAATCAAAGCTGATATAGCAATTGCTTTTGAAGGCACACCAGCTGATGATACATTTAGAGATCAATATGATGCTCAATCTGTATTAAAAAAAGGTCCTCAGATTCGACATCGAGATATCTCCATAATCGCAAACCCCAAATTTATTAAATTTGCCAGAGATATTGCTAAAAAACATCAAATTCCATTTCAGGATGCAGTCCGGATTGGCGGCGGAAATGATGGGGCAAAAATTACTTTAAGCAATTATTCTGTACCGACAATTGTTATAGGTGTACCGGTACGCTATGCCCATACACATTACTCTATTTCAGCTTACGAGGACTATAAAAATACTATTAGCTGGGCAGCTGAAATTATCAGAGCTTTAGATTCAAAGATCATAAATGAATTTTAATAATTTAAATAAAACAGAGAAAAGCAAAGTCTTTAGCTGGAAATTGAATAATTAACCCTGCCCTACACTGAAAAATTTCACCCTTGACTTAAAAATAATATTACAATATAATTAAAATGACTTTATCTCATTAAAGTGCAAAATTTAATATTAGATACAACAAAAAACTAGTAAAGGAGAATGAGTAGTGGAGAAGAAAAGTAGTTTTTCAATTCCAGTTTTTTTCAGTGTAGCTTTTGTCTGGTTTACAACGCATTTTGGGGGAGGTTTTGCCTCAGGTAGACAGGCAGCACAATTTTTTGTCAGTCATGGCTGGTATTCAATATTTACTCCAATTATTGCCATGGGACTTGATGCAGTTATTTTCTATTATGCCTGGGATTTTAGTGTAGTTAATGATACATATGATTACAGAAGTTGGACTGATGAGTTTTATCATCCATATCAAAAGATTTTTTCAAATTTATATGAAATTATTTTTGTTTTAACAATGGGGGTGGCAACAGCAGTTGCCTTTGCTACTGGTGGAAGTACAATTAAATCTGCAATAGGAACTCCCTATTTAGCAAATACTATTGTTATAGCTGCTATTATATTTTTACTTACTATCTTTGGAGCTAAATTAGTTCGTGAATTTGCTACTTACATAGGAATAGCTATTATTATAGGAGTTATAGTAGTTTATGGAGCAAATGCTGTAGTTAGTTTTCCTAAGATAATTAATGTAATTTCTGCTCAGACTGCAGACACTAGTCTTTGGTCTGCTCTCTGGAGCATGTTATTATATGCAAGTTTTCAGGCGCTGGCTGTTGGGGCTTATGTTGCGGTAGCAGATGTCTTAAAAACAAGAGATGATGCATTAAAGGCTGCCTGGGCAGGTTTTGTAATTAATGGTGTCTTATTAACTCTTGCCTCAGTTACAGTATTGGCCTATTATCCAGATATTTTAGAAATACCTGTTCCAACAATTTATGTAGTAAATAATGGAGTAGGTGGAGCTTTAGCTGAAAATATTATTTCAATTTTAATAGTACTTGGGGTAATTTCTACCGGAGTAAATTTTGTTTTTGGTGGAGTCAAAAGAATAGTTTCTTGGTGGCCTAATGATAACACCAGTCAGAGTCACTCAATAGTAGCCTCTTTAATTTTTGTCTTAATAACCTGGTCTATTGCCCGTTTTGGTTTAATTCCTTTAGTTGCCAAAGGATATAGCTTTTTAGGTTATTTAGGAATACCAATCCTCATCTTGCCGGTAATATATAAATTAATTAAAAGAAGGTTTAACTAAAATATTATTTTAAATTTTAGATAGAAACAAGTAATAGATTATTGAGGAGTTGATTTTTTGCGGATTTTAGTTTTAATTAAACAGGTACCAGAGATGGAAAAGGTTCAATTTGATGCTGAAAAAGGAAAGATAGATAGAAAATCAGCTGGAGTTGAAGTAAATCCATTTGATTTAAATGCTTTGGAAGCTGCTGTCAGAATCAAAGAAAAATTAGGAGGAGAGATTACAGCTTTAAGTATGGGTCCCAAAAGAGCCGAATCTGCTTTAAAAGAAGCAGCAGCCAGAGGGGCAGATAAAGTTTTTTTGCTAACAGATAAAAATTTTGCAGGAGCTGATACAATTTCAACTTCGGCTGTGCTATCTGCAGCAGCAAAAAAATTGGGTGATTTTGATTTAATTGTTGCTGGTGAAATGAGTGTTGATGGAGATACAGCTCAGGTTGGTCCTCAGACTGCTGAGTTTTTGGATATCAATCATGCTGCCTATGTAAGTGAAATAGTGGCTGTTTCAAATAGTGAAATTACAGTTAGTACTTCTCTTTGGGAAGCCAATTATAATAAGACTTATAGTTATCCGCTTTTAATTACAGTAACTAAAGATCTTAATAATCCAAGTCTACCATCATTTAAAGGTAAAATGAAAGCCAGAAAAATTAAGGTAGAAAAACTTGACTATGAAACAATAAAGGATCAGCTGCAGATTAAAGAAGTTGGTTTTAAAGGTTCACCAACCTGGGTTGAAAACATTGTTGTACCCCAGAAAATAAAAAGAAAGACTAAAAGATATAATAAAAATGAATCTGAAACGGCTGTTGCTGAGATAAAAGAAATATTAACAGCTAAAAATTTGATGGAGGCTTAATGATGGCAGATAAAAAGAGCTTATTAATAATAGCTGAATACAGTAAAAATAGAATTCATCCGGTGATTTTAGAATTATTAAATAAAGGAAGAGAGCTGGCAGATAAAGCTGATTTGAAACTTAATCTTTTAGTTCTAGCTGCAGAAAATATTGAAAATAGAGAGCTAAATGAACTAATTTATCATGGAGCAGATGAAATTCAATTATTAATTAATGGTAATTTTGCTTATCCAGATGAATATTTATTTAAAAAAGCTATTCTCAAATTTCTAAATCAAAAGACCCCAGAAATTATTTTAATCGGGGCGACAAATTTTGGGCGTTCTCTGGCACCAAGACTGGCAGCTGCATTGAAAACCGGTCTGACAGCTGACTGTACTGAACTTGATATAGCAGAAGATGGTTCACTGCTGCAGATTAGGCCAGCCTTTAGTGAAAATATACTGGCCCATATTAAAAGTGATACAAAACCACAGATGGCAACAGTCCGTTACCAGGAGTTTGCAAAAGCAGCTAGAAATGAAAATAGAAAAGGTAAAATTACTATTGAAGAAATTAATTTTAAGGAAAATGATATATTAAAAGAGATTGAGAAGATAAGTGATCAGAAAATAAATATTACAGAGGCTGAAGTTGTTGTAGCAGGTGGAAGTGGTGTCAAAAATGCCGAAGATTTTAAAATGCTGCAGGAGCTGGCTGATATTTTAAATGGAGTTGTAGCAGTTTCCAGGGATGTTGTAGATCAGGGTTTAATGCCTAAAGAACGCCAGGTTGGTTACAGTGGTCAGCGTGTTAAGCCAAAAGTTTATTTTGCCTTTGGTATTTCGGGGGCTCCACAGCATCTTGCAGGGATGAAAGAAGCTGAAACTATTATTGCAGTTAATAATGATCCTTCAGCTCCTATTTTTAAGGCTGCTGATTATGCAATTGAAGGAGATCTATACAAAATTATTCCTGAGATGATAAAAGAATATAAAAATAAATAATAAATTTTTAAGATATTAAAATTTGGAGGGCGAATATGCAGAAGCAGATAATTGAGAAGTTAGAAGCAATTGTTGGAGAAAAATGGGTTGATACGGACTCTGAACGAGTACTTTCCTACAGTCTGGAAAGTACAAATGATAATTATAGTATGGTAGCACCAGAACCTGTATCAGGCTCGGTAGTTGTCAAGGCTGCTGACAGTGAAGAAATAGCTGCAATTTTAAAATTTGCAAATCAAGAAAAAATTAATGTTATTGCTAGAGGTGCAGGAACTGCACTGGCAGCTAATACTATTCCTGATCAGGAAAGTATAATTTTATCATTAGAAAGACTGGATAAAATTATAGAAATTGACGAAGAAAATATGCTTTTAAAAGCAGAAGCAGCAGTTACTCTGGGAGATATTATAGAAGAGTTAAAAAGTAATGATCATCTATATTTCCCCCTGCATCCTGGTGATGAAGGAGCCCAGGCTGGAGGAATGGTTGCTATGAATGCCGGTGGAGTTAGAGCCGTAAAACATGGAATTATGCGAAATCAGATTCTCGGCATGAAAGTAGTACTTCCGACAGGTGAGATTGTTCATTATGGGGGCAGTAAGGGAAAACTTCTTAAAAATAATGCAGGTTATGATTTAATGCAGCTGCTGATTGGTAGTGAAGGTACTTTAGGTGTCATAACTGAAGTTAGTTTAAAATTATACCCAGAGCCAAAAGCTAATGGAACTTTGATTGTGGCCTTTAATGATCGGAGAGATGCCTTTGCAGCGGTACCAGCTATTTTAAAAAGAGGTATTATTCCAATGGCTTTAGAATATGTGGAAAAAGATGAAATTAACATGGCTGCAGATGATATAGGTAAAAAGTGGCCTGCTGAAAATGGTGAATATTTTTTAATAATTATGCTTTCAGAAGCTAAAGAAGATGACTTATTTGAAATTGGAGCTCAGCTTGATGAAATAACAGCTGAATTTAATGCTGTTGATATGTTGATAGCGCAGAGTATTAGTGAACGCAAGAATATTTTGGATATTAGAAGTCATATTTTACCTGCTATTACAGATAAAATTGTAGATAGTCCTGATGTAACTGTTCCTCGTGGTAGTCTCTTAGAATATTTAGATAAATTAAATGAAATTGAAGCAAAGTACAATACTAAATGTCCGGTTATAGCTCATGCTGGGGATGGTAATTTACATGTTCTAATTTTAAAAGAAAATGGAAACATGCCTTCATATTTTACTGAAATAAAAGAAGATATCTATCAGAGTGCTGTTGATATTGGAGGAACAATAACTGGAGAACACGGTATTGGAAAGCTGAGACAGAAGTATCTTTCAATGATGTATTCCAAAAGAGAATTAGAAATTATGAAACAGATAAAAAATGCATTTGATCTAAATAATATACTTAATGCCGGCAGAAGTATTTAAAAAGTGTTTAAATTCAACTAAGGGATAATCAACTAATTGGAGGTTGTTATTATGATTAAAAAACAAATTAATCTTATGAAAAATGGTGAAGGCTTTATCGCAGCACTGGATCAGAGTGGTGGTAGTACACCAGGAGCTTTAGAAGATTACGGTATAACAGAAGCTGAATATGAGACAGAAGAAGAGATGTTCGATCTTATTCATGCTATGAGAACAAGAGTTATTACAAGTCCTTCTTTTAGTTCTAAAAACATTTTAGGTGCAATATTATTTAAACATACAATGAATAATAAAATGGAAGGCAAATATACTGCTGATTATCTCTGGGAAGAAAAAGGTGTTTTGCCAATACTCAAAGTTGACCAGGGGACAGAAAATAAAAAAAATGGCGTTCAGCTGATGAAGCCGATGACTAAGCTTGATGATCTGCTTGAAGAAGCAGGAAAATATAATATTTTTGGAACTAAAATGAGGTCTATTATTCACAGTGCTAATCCGAAGGGGATTAAAGAGATTGCTGCTCAACAGTTTGAATATGGTAAAAAGATCTATGAAGCAGGATTTATACCTATCTTAGAACCAGAAGTTAATATTAAAAGTGATGATAAACTTAAATCTGAAAAAATATTAAAAGAAGAGATTATAAAGCAGCTGCAGGACTTGGATGATGAAAAATATATCTTTAAACTTTCAATTCCAAGTGAGGCAAACTTTTACAAAGAAATTATTGAACATCCAAATGTAGTTAGAGTAGTTGCTTTATCTGGAGGTTATAGTCAGGAAGCTGCTGTCAACAAGCTTTCAGAAAATCATAATATGATTGCAAGTTTCTCGAGGGCACTACTGCAGAAATTACATGTTGATCAATCCGACGAAGAATTTGATAAGGTACTAAAAGATGCAGTAGTTAAAATTTATAAAGCGTCAATAACTTAATCTAATATAGAAACAGTAATAATTTCAAAATAAAAAAATAAAATTGTTCAGAAAAATAAATAAAAATATGATGAGGCCGGTTTTTACCGGTCTTTTTCCCATTTAAAAACAAGGAAAAAGATAGTTGATCAAGAAGAATAAATAATAATGGAC
>NZ_QBLR01000010.1:0-40766 GCF_003070835.1 Halanaerobium sp.
GCTTAAAGCATATAGATTAAATATAATAGATGTAGAGTAAACTTAGAACCTAAATTAAAAAACATTTAGCTAAGCTGGAGGTAATAAAATGAAAATAGCACTGGTTTCTATTGTGTCTGAGATTCATGATGAAGATAGAATAGATGAGACATTAGAGGATAAGTATAAGGTATTAAATGATAACTTTGAGTTGGAAGAAATAAAGGTCGATGAGATTCCTTTTACTGATTTTGATGAATTTGATTTAACAATCAATTTTATTAAATCAGGGGGCTCAGAGAGTATTTTTGCAGAAAATGTTGACTATCTGCCCCAGCCGTCCTACCTATTAGCGACTGAGCTGCATAATTCGCTTCCCGCATCTCTAGAAATATTGAGCTTTTTGAATGCTGAGGGTTTGGATGGGAAAATTTTACACGGAGAAATGGAAGATTTAGTTGTAGAAATTGAAGAACTGGCTGCCTATAAGCAGGTAAGGGACCGAATTGCTGAGGCAAGACTTGGAGTTATTGGTCAGCCTTCAGACTGGTTGATCGGTAGTCAGATTGATTATCAGCATGCTGCTCACCACTGGGGAACTGAATTTGTGGATATCGAACTTGAGGAAGTTTATCAGGCCCTGGAGCAGGTTGATTCTGCTAAGGCTAAAAGAATAGCAGCTGATTTCTTAGAAAATGCTGCAGAAATTGTGGAGAGCAATGAAGCTGATCTGGTTGAGGCTGCAAAAATTTATCTGGCTTTAAAAGAAGTTGTTTATGCTAATGACTTAGATGCACTGACAATTCGCTGTTTTGATATTGTAATGGAATTAAATACCACCGGCTGTCTGGCCCTGGCCCTTTTAAATAATGAAGGGTTGGTTGCTGGCTGTGAGGGTGATGTTCCGGCTGCTTTTACCATGTTTTTAGCCCATCAGTTAACCGGGCAGATGCCCTTTATGGCTAACCCGGCGGCAATAGATAAAAAAAATGATGAAATTCTTTTTGCCCACTGCACTGTAGCTACAGATATCAGCAAGGATTACATTATCCGCTCGCACTTTGAAACTGGTATTGGAGTTGGAATTCAGGGGATTTTAGAAGAGGGGCCGGTTACAGTATTTAAGATTGGTGGAGCCGGACTGGAGCAGTATTTTGTGGCAGAAGGAGAAATTATTGAAAACATGGATTCTCCCAATGCCTGTAGAACTCAGCTTAAAATATCGCTTCCGCAGAGTTCGGACTACTTTTTAAATGATGCGATTGGTAATCATCATTTGATTATACCCGGTTATCATGCAGACAAAATCAATGAATTTTTAGGAATGGAATAAATAAAGTGTGTAGCCACCGTTTACGGAACCATAAATTACCATTTATAAGTTTGAGTTTGTTAGATAAATATTTGGCAAAAAATGTTTTGGTAAACGGTGGTTCATATAAGGAGGAGTATGATGTCGAAATTATTAGAAGTTAAAGACCTGCATCTAAAAATTGAAGATGCAGAAATTTTACGGGGGATGGAATTTTCCCTGGAAAAAGGAGAAGTATTTGCCTTAATTGGGCCAAATGGCTGTGGGAAATCAACACTGGCTTACACTCTGATGGGGATCAATAATTACCACCCGCAAAAAGGAGAGATTCTTTATAAGGGTGAAAAAATCAATGACTTAAAAATTAATCAGAGGGCCAAAAAAGGAATAACCTTAGCCTGGCAGGAACCAGCCCGCTATCAGGGAGTAACTGTGAGAGAGTTTTTAGCACTAGGTTTAAGAAGCAAAGGTGAAGAAGTAACAGAAGAAAAGCTTCGGGATGCCTTAAATAAGGTGGCAATTAATCCCTATCAGTATTTAAACCGCTTTGTCGATAAAAGTTTGAGTGGAGGAGAAAGAAAAAGAATTGAGCTAGCTTCCTTAATTTTAATGCATCCGGAGCTGATAATTTTAGATGAGCCGGATTCTGGCGTTGATATAGTTGCTCTAAATAATATTGCAGATATGATTAAGTATTTTAAGGATTCAGGCAGTGGCCTGCTTTTAATAACTCATTCTGAGGAGATGCTGCAGTATGCAGATAAGGCAGCTTTAGTCTGTGAAGGAGAAATCATTCGTCAGGGTGACCCAGCAGATATCAGCGAATATTTTAAATCGTTCTGTTTTCCCTGTGCCAAAGAAGAAGAGTGTGAGACGGAGGTGGCCAGCTGATGAATGACTACGAAATGATGGTCGATGCCTACAAAGATGCAGGTGGAGATGATATTTTTTCTGACAGTGAAGTAGCACATGTAGTTTTAGAACAGGACAGAATTCTCGGCATGCATGCTGTTGAAGGACTTGAAGTTGAAGCTGACAAAGTCGAAGCTAATAAAGTAAGGGTTAAGGTTACCGTCAGAGAAGGATATAAAATCAAAAACCCGGTGCATATGTGTTTTGGGGTTCTGCCTAAAGAAGGTAAGCAAATTATAGATATGAATGTTGATATCCAGAAAGATGCCCAGGTAGAAGTAAGAGCTGACTGTGTATTTCCCAACGCTGTTAAAGTTCAGCATATCATGGATGCGGTGATTAATATTGGTGAAGGCGGCAGCTACATTTATAAGGAGCACCATTTTCACGGAGATAATGGTGGGGTAGAAGTAATTGCTAAATCTGATATTAATGTTGAAGCCTACGGAAAACTGGTGACCAAATTTGATCTCTTAAAAGGTAGAGTTGGAAAAATTGATTTTGATTATGAAGCTGAAATTGCTGAACATGGAACTGTTGAAATGCTGGCCCGGATCAGCGGTCAAAAAGATGACCTGGTTAAAATTAGAGAGGCAGCTCATTTAAATGGCGAGTCAGCCAGAGGAATTCTGGATTCTAAGATTGCCTTAAAAGATCAGGCAGAAGCTGAAATTTACAATGAGCTGACAGCAGATGCGGCAGATGCGATGGGGCATGTGGACTGTACTGAGATTATTAAGGATCAGGCAGTTGCTCGGGCAATTCCAATAGTAGATGTCCGTCATCCTGAAGCAAAGGTAACTCATGAGGCAGCAATTGGTAGTGTAGACAGCACCCAGCTGCAGACTCTGATGGCTCACGGCTTAGACGAAGAAGAAGCTTCTGATGTAATTATTCAGGGACTTTTAAACGATTAACTTAACACGTACACGCACCGGGAACCACCCGATTTATGTCGCAATTAGTCGAAAACAGGGTGTTTGAGACAAAAAATTACAAAAAACGACAGGTTCACGGTGCGTGCACATAAATGAACACAAATAAACATAAACGAAAATACAGGAGGAATAATTTATGTTAAAGAAAAAGAGATTATTAACATTAGTTTTACTAGTAAGTATTATGGCTTTAGCAGTATTACCTGCTGCAGCCAAGAGAATAAATATTCAGACACCTACTGTTCCAGCTGCACTTCCATTTTTATGGATGCAGGAAGAAGCTGAATTACCGGAGGCAGTGGACCTAAATATTAATCTGTCTTCTGATCATCAGCGCGGTATTTCACTGCTGGCCCAGAACGATATAGACTTATTGGTTACTGGTTCTAATGTTGGTGCCAATGCCTACAATCGAGGAATTAATATAAAGATGCTTAATGTTAATACCTGGGCGATTGATTATCTGTTGACCGACGGTTTTAAAGCAGAAAGCTGGGAAGATTTAAAAGGAAAAGATCTGGTACTGCCGCTGCAGGGAGGCCCTCTGGATTTTCTTGCCCGCTATCTGGCTTCAGAAAATGGACTTGATCCAGAAACCGATCTCAACCTGGTTTATAGAGCCCTGCCTGGTGCTGCTCAGTTATTTATGGCTGGAGAACTTGATGCTATTATTCTCCCTGAGCCGCTGGCAACTATCAGTCTAGCTAATAGAGAAAGCGCAGAACTGTCAATGGATATTCAAAAAGAGTGGGCTAAAATTCATGGTGATGAGAGAATTCCTTTTGTAGCACTTTTTGTAAATGGAAATTTTGCCGAAGAAAATCCTCAGTTTACAAATATAATTAATGGTTATTATAAACAGGGTGTAGAATGGGTAAATAACAATCCGGAAGCAGCAGCTCAGCTTGCTTCTAAACATTTTGAAATGCCGGCACCTGTTTTGAAAAAGTCATACAGCAGAGTTAACTTAAATATTTATTCAGAAGCAGAAAGTCGTGAGTTGACAGAACTTTACTTCGGTGAGATTTTAGAGATGTATCCAGACTTATTAGGTGGAAGTCTGCCCGATGAAGAATTTTATTACTAAACCATTCTGGCTCTTATTGATAGTAATTTTTCTGATCTGGGAAAGGGGTGCGGCCGGCTTAAACAGCCTCATCCTGCCCTCGATTGGAGAAAGTTATCAGGCTTTAAAAGGAATAGCAGTTTCAGGAATTTTAGTTGAAAGTTTTATCATAACTTTACGAAGAACATTAATTGCCTATGGGGCTGCTGTGCTGGCTGGAATAAGTCTGGCCCTTCTTCTGCACCGCTTTTCTCTGCTGCAGCGAACATTCCGGCCTTTGATTACAATTATTCAGGCTACCCCACCGGTTGTCTGGGTTTCCCTGGCTGTGGTCTGGTTTGGTGTAGCCGATGATCTGACACCAATATTTTTGATTTTCACTGTTTCTCTGCCTGTGATTTTCGTTAATATCTTTCAGGGGCTGGAGGAGATGAATACCGATCTAATTGAGATGGCCAGAGCATATTCAACACCACGCTTAAGAATTTTAAAAGAGATATATTTACCTTCACTGCTGCCGGCTCTAGTTTCTGCTTTAAGTGTAGCTTTTGCCTTTGCCTGGAAGTCATCAGTTTTTGCAGAGTTTATTGCTTCCTCGAGTGGGATCGGTTATCAGCTCAGTCGGGCTAATTCTATGATGGCAACAGACCGCCTTTTTGCCTGGACCATAGTTTTAGTTTTATTTATGCTTTTTGTAGAATATTATCTTTTAGAAAAATTAAAAGCACATGTCAGCAGGTGGAAAAATGACTGATCAAGAAAAAATTTTAGAACTCAAAAATGTCAATAAATCATTTCAGGATTTAAAAGTACTGCAGAATTTGAATTTGGAAATCAACCAGGGGGAAATTTGCTGCCTTTTAGGACCTTCAGGCAGCGGTAAAACAACTCTCTTTCGCATTGCCTCCGGACTCGAAGCAGCAGATTCGGGGCAGATAATTAAAAAGAACCGGCCTCGTTTTGCCTATGTTTTTCAAAGCCCACGACTTTTGCCCTGGAAAACAGCTGCAGAAAATTTAATTTTTGTGCAAAAAAATTACGGCCTGGAAAAAGAAGAGAAACTCAGAAATTTACTTTTTAAATTATCCGGACTCGAAGAGTTTAAGGATTCCTACCCGCATGAATTATCGGGAGGAATGCAGCAGCGGCTTGAATTAATAAGAGCCTTTGCAGTAAAGCCAGATTTAGTCTTTTTAGATGAGCCGTTTAAATCCTTAGATATGAAAACCAGGGTTAATTTAAGAAAGCTGATCAGTTTAATTCAGCGAGAAAGTGGAATCACAATTTTTTTGATAACCCATGATCCGGAAGAAGCTCTCCTACTTGCTGACAGAATTTATATTCTAGCAGCCGAAAAAAAGGGGATCCTAAAAGAAATCAGGGTAGAAGAACCGCGCGAGAATCGTAAAATAGCTGAGCCTGATCTTTATCAGCAGCTGGAAAATATAATGAATATTTTTACAAGTTTAGTCTCTGATTTAGATTATGCAGTTGAAGATATTAGAAAGCTCTTTTAGCAAGTAATTTTTTAAAATTTTAATTTCATTTGGTAAATATAAAGAGAGGATGATTTTATGGCGCCAAAGATAGGAATTGCCTTATCCGGGGGAGGAGTTAAGGGTTTTGCTCATTTAGGAGTTTTGCAGGCCTTAAAAGAAAAGGGAATTGAGCCAGATCTGCTGGCAGGAGTCAGTGCCGGGGCAATTGTGGGTTCTTTTATAGCAGCCGGAAAAAGTCCGGCAGAGGTAATGGAATTAATTAATGAAAATGATTTCTTTGATTTCGCCAAGCTGAGTATACCAGACCGAGGTATTTTTACCTTAGATAACATGACAGAAAACTTAGAAAAATCACTCGGGGCTGAGACTTTTGAAGAATTAAAAATTCCATTTTATGTTGGTGCAGCAAATATTGAAAAAGCGAGAATGGAATATTTCAGCAGTGGGGAGTTAGTGAAGATTATTCAGGCTTCTTCTTCAATCCCGGTGCTTTTCTCTCCAGTTGAAATTAATGGAGATCTCTATGTTGATGGTGGCTTATTTGAAAATTTGCCGGTTAACCCACTGATTAATAAATGTGATAAACTGATCGCTGTCAATGTAATGCCGGTAAACTTAGAAGAAAAAATGGAGAGTATTACAGATATTGCTGTCAGAACTTTTCAGCTGAAAACAGTTGCTAATGCCATGGAATTGAGAGAAAAGGCGGATATTTATATTGAGCCGACAGGAATAGAAAAGTATAATATTTTAAATACCAAATACAGTCAGGAATTATATGATCTTGGTTATAATTACTGTAAAAACTTAGAGATTGATTTATAACTCAAAAACTGGCAACAGGAGGTTATAAAGATGCTGACTAAAAAGATTCTGAATGCTGTTTTTAAGAGAGTTGACGGGCAAAAATTTGAAATTGAATACTGGGACGGAGAAACTTAAGTTTTTAATTCAGAACTTAAATCTGAATCTGCCTTTAAAATAATTTTCTCAGAAAAATTAAGTTTAAATGAAATTAGAAAAAGTCCGCAGCTTAAACTAGCAGAAGCCTATATGGAAGAGAAAATCAATTTTGAAGGTGATATCAAAAAGCTGATTGAAACAGCAGGTGAAAATATTTTCGAGCTGATGGAAGAAATTAAAAAATATAAAATTGATCAGCCACTTAACTTTCAAACTTCTAATTCGCTGGCTGAAGAGGAAGAAGGAGTTAGAAAACATTATGACCTCGGCAACGATTTCTTTAAACTCTGGCAGGACGAGACAATGACTTATTCCTGTGCATATTTTAAAGATGAAACTGATGAGCTTAAAAAAGCGCAGCTGCAGAAACTCGACCATGTTCTTAAGAAATTAAATTTAAAACCGGGCGAAAGACTGCTCGATATTGGCTGCGGCTGGGGTTCACTTGCCCTGCGTGCTGCTGAAAAATATGGAGTAGATGTAATGGGGATTACTTTGAGTAAGGAGCAGGAGATAGAAGCCAAAAAGAGAGCTGCCGCGGCTGGACTGACGAATCAGATAGAGATTAGAAGACAGGACTACCGCAGGCTGGCTGAGGAAGAGCAAAAATTTGATAAAATAGTAAGTGTGGGGATGTTTGAACATGTCGGCAAAGATAATATTCCTCAATATTTTGAAGCTGTAGATAAGATGTTAAAAAACAGGGGACTTTCACTGCTGCACAGTATTACTCATTTAAAAGAGAAGCCAACTCATCCCTGGCTGCAGAAATACATTTTCCCCTGGGGCTATATCCCTTCCCTGAGAGAAATAGTCTGGGAGCTTCCCGAAAGAAATTTTCATCTTATAGATGTCGAGGATATTGGTTATCATTATTCACTGACTGCAGAAAGATGGCTTGATAATTATGAAGAGGTCAGCCAGGAAGTTAAAGAAAAGTTTGATGATCATTTTTATCGCATGTGGCAGACTTTTTTAATGGGAGCTGTATTTACTTTTAGATTTGCCTCAACTTCAGTCCATCAGCTGCTTTTCTCAAAAGGTAAAAATATTGATCTCCCCCTGACAAGAGATTATATCTATCAAAATGATTAATAAATTAAAGCAATCAAAATAGACAATAATTATAATTTAAAAATAAAAGGAGCTGAAAAAATGGCAGACAAAAAATATAAAATTGCAATAATAGGAAGTGGGCCCGGAGGCTATACAGCCGCTTTAAGAGCTGGTCAGCTGGGTGCGGATACTGTTTTAATCGAAAAAGAAGCTCTGGGAGGGACCTGCTTGAACTGGGGCTGTATCCCAACCAAAGCTTTTGTTCGCTCGGCAGAGGTCTTTGCCGATATTCAGAATGCTGAAGATTTTGGAATTAAGGTAGAAAATGCTGAACTGGACTTTTCTGCAGTTGTAAAAAGAAAAGATAAAATAGTTAAGCGTCTGGTGCGGGGTGTTGATCACCTGCTCGGCAAAAAAAACATAGATCGAATCGATGGCAGGGCATCATTTATTGCTCAGAACAAAATACAAATAGAAAAAGAAGCGGAAACTATAGAAATTGAAGCTGATAATATTATTATAGCTACCGGGTCTGAAACTGCTTCTCTTCCGATTCCAGGGGCGGATCTGGACGATATTTTAGACAGCCGCTCTGCACTTGATCTGGATGAACTGCCGGAATCAATGATTATTGTCGGTGGTGGAATAATTGGGATGGAATTTGCTTTTATCTTTCGTAATTTTGGGGTTGATGTAACAGTAGTTGAATACTTGGATCAGCTGGTAAGCGGCGTCGATTCTGAAATTGCTTCTGAACTAAACCGTTCTGCCCGCCGCCGCCGGATTAGTGTTAAAACTTCTGCTGAGGTCAAAGAAATCAAAAAGCAGGCTGATGCTTTTGAGGTAGTCTACCAGCAGAAAGGAAAAGAAAAAACTGCTGCAGCCGAAAAAGTTCTGATGGCAGTCGGCCGCAGACCATATACTGATGGCCTTAGTCTGGAAAATGCCGGGGTAAATCTTTCTGAAAAAAGAAGGGCAGTTCAGGTGAATAAAAAAATGGAGACAAATGTTTCGGGGATTTATGCGGTTGGTGATGTGACAGATAAAATTCTGCTGGCCCATGTAGCTTCTCATCAGGGAGTTATTGCTGTAGAAAATATTATGGGGATGGATAAAAAAATGGATTATCAGGCTGTTCCTGGTGCTATTTTTACTTCGCCTGAAATTGGGACAGTTGGTTTGAGTGAAGAGGAAGCAAAAGAAAAAGGTATAGATTATGAGGTTGGCAGTTTTCCCTTTGCAGCCAGCGGTAAGGTTATGGCTATGGGAGAAAGAGAAGGTAAAATTAAGCTGATTACTGAAAAAGAAAGTGATAAAATTATTGGAGCGGCTCTGATTGGAATTGAGGCCAGTGATTTAATTTCAGAACTGACTCTGGCGGTAAACCTTGGTCTAACTGCAGAAAACTTGCGGGAGACTATTCATGCCCATCCGACAACAGCAGAGGTTGTTCACGAAGCTGCTTTAGCCCTTGCCGATGGTTCTCTAAATGCCTGATTAGAATTAGATTAAATATGCAGGGGGAACGGTTTTAAAGACTATCACAGCAGGCTTTATCAACATTTTTCGACAAAGTTAAAATTTGACTTCAGCAGAAAAGAAAGATATAATTACTTTGAGAATGAATATCAATTTTCCGTTTAAATTTAGGTATTAAAATTTGAGGGAGGTTAGATTTATGAGCGAATATCATGAACCAGAGGAAAAATTATCTGAAGAAGCGATTGATTATCATCGTGTTATCAAAAGTGTAATTGAGGAGTTAGAAGCTGTTGATTGGTATAATCAGCGTGCTGAAGCAACAAATGATCCCGATGTTCAGGCAATTGTTGAACATAATCGTGACGAAGAGATTGAGCATGCCTGCATGGGGCTAGAATGGTTACGCCGTAAAAATCCTGTCTGGGATGAAATGTTAAGAACTTTCCTTTTTCAAACAGCAAAAATAACTGAAATAGAAGAAGAGGGTGAAGGTGAAGAAGGTGGAGAAGGTGGAGAAGGTGGAGAAGGCAGCGGAGAAGAAGCGCCTGCTTCCAGTAAATCACTTGGTTTAGGCAGTATGAGAGGAGGAGAATAAATGGATATTTTAAAACGCTCTTTAGCACCATTTGCAGCAGAAGCCTGGAATTTCTTAGATGAAGAGGCAACTGACGTACTGAACCAGAAATTAAAGGCTCGTAAAGAAGTTGATTTTCTGGGACCCAAAGGCTTAGAACTCTCTTCAATAAACACCGGCCGTTTTAGCCCGGTAGGAATTGTAGATGTGGAAGGTGTAACTTATTCCACCAGAGAGGTTCTACCCTTAGTAGAATTAAAAGTTCCATTTACAATGAAGCTCAGTGAGATAGAAGCTCTGGCTAGAGGAGCAGAAGATGTTGACACAGATAATTTAATTGATGCTGCTTCTAAACTGGCTAAAGCTGAAAATAAAGCTGTATTCTATGGTCTCGATGAGGTAGGAATTGAAGGTATTGTTGAGGCTTCAGAATATGATGAAGTTAGTGTTTCCGGCGGAGAAAAAGAACTGATTTCTGGTCTCTTAAGAGCGCTGACCTTATTTGAAGAAAATAGTGTTGGTGGAGCTAAGCGGTTACTCTTAGGTCCTGAACTTTATGCTCTGCTTTATGAATTAGATGATAAAGGTTATCCACTAAAGCGTAAGGTTGAAGAAATGGTTGATAACGGTGCTGTCTTAGTACCTGATCTCGGCAACAGAGGTCTATTAATTTCCGAACGCGGTGGAGACTTTGAATTAACAGTTGGTCAGGACATTTCTCTAGGATATGAAGATAGAAATAGTGATGAGGTAGAATTATTCTTCCTTGAAACCTTCACCTTTAGAGTTAATGGTCCAGAAGCCGCTGTAGTCTTGAAGTAAAATTAAACCATATAATTAAGGATCTAAACTACCGTCTGCTGAAAAATTTTAGCGGGCGGTAGTTTTTTGCTTGCTGGGTGAACTGATGTATGTTATAATTAAAGATATCAATAGTAATACAATCTTCATTTGACGTATATTTTGTTATTTTTAGGAGCTTCTCTAACTCCTTTCAGTCAAACAGACGAGAAATCACAAAAAGAAAAAAATTAT
Organism: Halanaerobium sp.; assembly: GCF_003070835.1. Taxonomy (NCBI): domain Bacteria; kingdom Bacillati; phylum Bacillota; class Clostridia; order Halanaerobiales; family Halanaerobiaceae; genus Halanaerobium; species Halanaerobium sp. Next base: position 10,817 of record NZ_QBLR01000010.1, read on the forward strand.
TTGGCATTTTTGAGGAATATGCCAATCCTTATTTAATTAAAAAAGAGGAGAATGCATGGAGAAATGCGGTGAGTGGAAAAAATGCTGATAAGATATTAAATGGAGAAATTAATCAGGATTAGAAAGGAAAAAAGATGGATCTTCAGAAAAAACTTGAAATTTTAAGTGATGCAGCTAAATATGATGTTTCCTGTTCTTCAAGCGGCAGCAGTGGGCGTGGTGACAGCTCGAGTCTTGGCAATACTGCGGCAGGCGGAATCTGTCACAGCTGGACTGATGATGGCCGCTGTGTTTCCCTGCTCAAAATTTTATTTACCAACTACTGCATCTATGACTGTCAGTACTGTGTAAATCGGGCCAGTAATGATCGGCCGCGAGCTTCTTTTACTCCGAAAGAGGTGGCTCAGCTGACTGTTGATTTTTATAAGCGCAACTATATTGAAGGTCTGTTTTTAAGTTCAGCAGTTAACAGAGATCCGGACTGGACCATGGAGCAGCTTTTAAAAACTGTGCAGCTTCTGCGCAATAAACATAATTATCAGGGATATATTCATCTTAAAGCAATTCCAGGCGCTGATTTTAAACTGATTTATCAGGCTGGACTGCTGGTGGATCGGATGAGTGTCAATATTGAGCTTCCCAGCGAAGGTAGCCTGGAAAAGCTGGCACCTCAGAAGAAAAAAGCAGGAATTTTAGCTCCGATGAAGGGTATCGGAGAGGGGATAGAAAATAATATTGTAGAGCGCAAAAAATATAAGCTGAAAGAAAAATTTGTGCCGGCCGGGCAGTCAACTCAGCTGATTGTAGGGGCCAGCCCAGAATCAGACAGGCAGATTATTTCTTTATCAGAAGGCTTATATGATCATTTTAATTTAAAGCGGGTATATTATTCTGCCTATTTACCGGTTAATAATTCCTCACTTTTGCCGGCTCTGCCGGGGCCACCACTAAAGCGGGAGCACCGGCTCTACCAGGCAGATTGGTTATTAAGATTTTATGGATTCAAGGCGGGAGAATTATTAACTCCCGGTAGAGAAAATTTTGATCTAAAAATTGACCCTAAAGCTGACTGGGCCTTAAACAATCTGGATAAATTCCCGGTAGAAGTAAATACTGCTGATTATGAGATGCTGCTTAGAGTCCCCGGGATTGGTCCTCGCTCAGCTGCTAAAATTGTTAAAGCTAGAAAAGAAAAAAAGTTGAGCCATTATAACTTAAAAAAGATGAGAATTGTTTTAAAGCGGGCAAATTTCTTCATCACCTGTGATGGCAAGTATGCAGCGGCAGTTCCTTTTGAGAGTGAGGTTATTTACAACCGCTTGGCTGAAAAGGAAAGTGAACAGCTGTCCTTATTCAGCGCCAATCAGAGCCAGGAAAAAGAATGGGACTTAGATTTAGTTAATTAAGTTATTTTTGAGGATATTAATCTAGAAAAGGTTTGATGAGAATGATGAGCAGAAATAATTCGAAAAAAGTATATACTTATGATGGCAGCTATCAGGGTTTAATGACAGCTCTTTATACTGCTTTCAAAAATAGAGAGGCACCAGTTAAAATTTTAGCTGAAGCAGAATTTCGTGATGATTTGTTTTATCAAAAGGAAGTAATTAATACTGATCAGGAAAAATCAGAGTTTTTTTCTGAACAGATTAAAAAGCATATTTCAGCCCAGGCCTTAAATAATATTTTCCACTGCTACCTTTCGGAGTCAGATAAAATGGAATTATATATCTTTCGCTATTTGTTTACCGGTTTTAAGGTTGGTAAAAGTGTGGACGAACTTTTAACTAAAGATTATATCCGCCAGATTCACGACCTGGCCAACAGGGTGAGGCATGAGAGCCACCGTTTAAAGGGCTTGATCAGACTGAAGGAGGCTGCCGGAGGTAAATATTATGCAGCAGTAGAACCTGATTATAAAACTCTAATTTTACTGGCACCTCATTTCAAAAGTAGATTTTCGACTATGGACTGGATAATCCACGATCATAAACGAGAAGAAGCTGTAATTTATTCTGCCGAGGATAAGGAGTGGCTTTTAATTGATTTAGAAAAAGGATTTGAGCCAAAACTTTCAAGAAGAGAAACAGAAGTTCAGGATCTCTGGCGGGCATTTTTCTCTGCCGTTAGTATTAAAAATCGAAAGAACAGAAAGGTTCAGCAGCAGTTTATGCCTAAAAAATACTGGAAGCACCTGATTGAGACACCGGGGAGCAGCCAGAACTATAAATTAGAATAAAATTTTTGCTGCAGTTTAAATGACTGCAGTTTTTATTATTTTAGTATATTGACAAAAAGCAAAAAGAGGTTTATACTTAAGTAGTAATTTAGTAATTTACTAAACTAGTAAATAAATTGGAGGTCTAAAAATGAAAATACCAACAAGTTTAAAACACAAGCCGGTAATAGTCTGTGAAAATTACGAAAATATTGACGGCAGGAATGCTTATGATTCTGATGCTAAAGGACTATCTTTAGGTTTAGCTCAGTGGAATGACCGCGGTAAAGTAGATATTTCCGCCAAAGTCTGGCGCCACACAGGAAATAAATGGTCCAGGCAGTCAGAGGAACTTCCCTTGCATCGAGTACTTGATCTTGCAATTTTAGTCGCCAGGACTTCCAAGCATTTTAGAGAAGCATACCGTTACGAAAAGTTATATGACCAGGAAGATCCACAGCTGGACAGAGTTGGTCTTCAGGGTGATGCAATGACAGTTGCAGTTGCAGAAGATAATGAAAATCTGGAAGAAGATATTAAACTTTTTGATCAGGCACTGCGAAATGATAATGAACTGATTGGTGAGAGGTTATCAGTGCTGGCAAGGATTCTAAAAGATATGGGTTATTAAGGATGATTAAGATGCAGAAAAAAATCATGGCTGTTTTTGGAACCAGGCCAGAAGCAATTAAGATGGCACCACTTCTAAAGGCACTTAAGGAAAATGAAAACTATAAATTAGTAATTACAGTAACTGCTCAGCACAGAGAAATGCTGGATCAGGTGATGGAGCTCTTTAAACTGGAAGCTGATTATGATCTGGATATCATGCAGGACAGGCAGACTTTAAGCGGCCTTTCTGCCAGAATAATTAACAAACTGGATGGCATTTTGAGTCAAGAAAAACCCGATCTTTTACTGGTCCATGGGGATACATCCTCCACCTTTATTTGAGCCCTGACTGCTTTTTACAATCAGATAGATATTGCTCATGTGGAGGCAGGCTTAAGGACTCATAACAAATATTCACCTTTTCCGGAGGAGATGAACAGACAGCTGACAGGAGTGCTGGCTGATCTCAATTTCGCCCCTACCAGCAAAGCAAAAGCTAATTTAATGCTGGAAAACACTGCTGAAGACAGGATTTTTGTGACCGGAAATACGGTTATTGATGCTCTGCTTTCTGTGGTAGATGAGAATTATCAGTTTGAAAACCAGCTGCTTAAAAAGATGGACTTTGCAGAGAAAAAAGTAATACTGCTGACAGCTCACCGGCGGGAGAATTTAGGCCAGCCGATGGAAAATATTTTTAGAGCGGTGAGAGAGTTAACAGCTGAGATTTCAGATTTAGAAGTTATTTTCCCAGTCCATCTAAATCCGGTGATTAGAGAGCTGAGTAAAAAAATGCTGGCAGACAATAATCAGATTCATTTAATTGAGCCGCTTGATTATTTACCCTTTGCCAATTTGATGGCCAGAGTTGATCTGGTGCTTACTGATTCGGGTGGAATCCAGGAAGAAGCTCCTTCACTCGGCAAGCCGGTATTAGTTCTAAGAGATACTACCGAAAGACCGGAGGCTGTTGAGGCTGGTACTGTCTTAAAAGTTGGAACTGAATATAATGATATTTATCAGCAGACCTACAAATTGTTAACTGACAGCAGTGAATATAATAAACATGCAGCAGCTGTTAATCCTTATGGGGATGGGCAAGCTGTAGTGAGAATTATTAAGGCAATGGATTTTAATTTTGAATTTAGTCAGGAGAGACCGGAAGATTTTAATCAATAATTAAATACGAGATTTTTTAGAGGGCTCTCAGTTAAAATTATTTTAACCGGGAGCTTTTTGCTGTCAGTAATAATAATCATTTTTAGTATTAGATAAATCAAAATTTTTCTAAAATCACGCCAAAATATTTCCATTCACAAGCAGGATTTACCAGCTCTCTCTTGAATAATATATATTAGACAGAGAGTATAATTTAAGTTTTGTTAAACAGAGAAAATAAGATTTGGAATTCGCAAAGGAGGTAATAAGATTGGATTTTAACATTGTAATTGCTGGAGAAGCAGGTCAGGGTTTAAAAACAGTAGAAGCAATGCTGACCAAAACTTTTTCCCGTCACGGTTATTACTTATACAGCACTAAAGATTATATGTCACGTGTTAGAGGTGGCCATAACTTTATGCAGATCAGAATAAGTGATCAAAAAGTAGAAGGACCGGATGAGGGAATAGATTTACTTTTAGCTTTAAATGACGAAAGTGTAGAGATTCACCGTTCAGAAATGAATGAAGATGGAACAATTCTTTCTGAAGTTGAATCAGATAAGGATGAGATGATATATATTGATGCCAGGGGAATGGCGAAAGAGGTTAACCCCCGAGCGGTCAATACTGTCTATGTTGGTGCTGCTTTTAAAATTATGGGACTGCCTACAGATCAGGCTGAAGAAGCAGTAAAAGAACACTTTGCTAAAAAAGAATCAGTAATTGATGACAATCTTGAATTGCTTAAAAAAGGTTATGAAGCAGTAGATCAATTATATAATCTTAAAGACCTCGGTAAAAAAGAAGATAGAATGGTGATTGATGGTAACAGTGCTGTTGGTTTAGGTGCTTTACTTGGTGGCTTAAGTTACTATACAGCCTACCCGATGTCACCTTCAACTGTTATCTTACATTATGTAGCCGGTAAACAGGAAGAACTGGGCATAGTTGTTGAGCAGTCTGAAGATGAGATTGCCTCGATTAACATGGCACTTGGTGGTTCCTATGCAGGAATGCGCTCGATGACAGGTACCTCAGGTGGAGGCCTGGCTCTAATGGCTGAAGGAGTTGGACTGGCTGGAATTACAGAGACCCCAATTGTAATTGCCGATGTACAGCGTCCGGGTCCGGCCACGGGTTTACCTACTAGAACCGGTCAGGGAGATCTGCTTTTTGCAGTTAATATTGCTCAGGATGAGTTTCCTCTGATGGTTTTAGCACCCAAGGATCAGGAAGACGCAGTTTATCAGACATTTAGAGCGATGAATCTGGCTGATAAATATCAGATTCCAGTAATTATTCTTTCCGATCAGTTTATTGGTGATGGCTCTAAAACTATTCCAGTAATAGATACATCTGAGATGAAAATTGAAAGACATTTAGTTGATCCGGCAGAGGTAGAAGGAGAGTATAAGCGCTATAAATATACTGAAGACGGAATTTCTCCCCGCGCCTATCCGGGCCAGCTTAAAGATAATATAGTTTTATTAGATAGTGATGAGCATGACGAATATGCTCATATTGTAGAAGACGGAGAAATAAGAGATAAGATGGTTGCCAAAAGAACTAAAAAAATGAAAAAATTAGCAGCAGAAGATCTGCTGGAGCCAGAATATACAGGTCCAGATGCACCTGATTATATTTTAGTTGGCTGGGGTTCAACTGCCGGTCCACTTAGAGAAGGAAGAAAGATTCTTTCTGATGAATATAATGTAGGACATTTAGAATTTAATGATCTCTGGCCGCTGCCGACTAAAAAATTAGAAGAGCTGGCAGCAACAGATGCTAAATTAGTCTTTGTAGAAAATAATGCTGGTGCTCAATTTGACAGACTTGTACGCAGTGAAACAGGAATCAAAGCAGATTATAATATCTTAAAAGATGATGGAAGACCTTTCTCAGGTCAGGAAATCTACAGAAGATTTAAAGAAGAGGTGAGTAAATAATGGTAGATAAAAATATTTATCAAGCTGACCGCGAAACTGCCTGGTGTCCGGGCTGTGGTAACTTTCCTTTAAGAACCGCTCTGGCTGATGCTTTAGCTGAGATGGATTTAAAACCGGAAGAAGTTACAATGTATACCGGAATCGGACAGGCAGCTAAGATGCCTCATTATATTAAAGTTAATGGTTTCAATGGACTGCACGGACGCTCACTACCACCTGCAATCGGAATGAGAGTTGCCAATCCTAAGATGACAGTAATTGTTGAATCTGGAGATGGCTGCAGTTATGGTGAGGGTGGAAATCATATTCTGCACAATATAAGAAGGAATCCGGATATTATTCATCTGGTCCACGACAACCAGATTTATGGTTTAACCAAAGGCCAGGCTTCTCCAACAAGTGTTCCGGAGCTGAGAACTCCAGTTCAGACTCATGGAGTTAACGCTGAGCCCTTAAATCCAGTTCAATTCGCAGTTGGAATGAAGGCCAGTTTTGTCGCCCGCAGTAGTGTTGGTGACCGTGAGCACCTTAAAGAAATGATTAGAGAAGCAAAAAAACATAAGGGTTATGCTTTAATTGATATTTTCCAGCCCTGTGTTTCCTTTAATAAAATTAATACCTATCAGTGGTACAATAAACGAGTCTATAAATTAGAAGATCATGATCCAACTGACCACGCAGCTGCGATGAAGGTAGCTCAGGAATTTGGAGATAAAATTCCAATTGGAATTATCTACAGAGAAGAAAAGCCGACATTCAGGGAAAGAATGACTTATTTAGAGGATAAAGCCTTAGTTGAGCGTGATGTTGAAGTTGATGATCTGAAATTCTTAATTGATGAATTCAAATAAAAAGCTAATTTAATTTTGAAAGTAGACGATAATTGTCCAGTAGATGGAGAAAATAAATTGGAATTAAAAATATTTAAGGAGGCTTATAATTATGAATATTTATGATTTTGCTATTGACTTTGAAATTGAAAATCGTGAGTTTTACGAAGAGTGTGCAGCCAATACCAGTCATGAGGATTTAAAAAAGGTGTTTTTAGAACTGGCAGAGGAAGAAAAAAAGCATGAAAATATTGTACGCCAGTTAAAAGAAAACAAAGAGGTTGACGAAGTAGAATCCGGAATTCTACCTAAGGCCAAGGAAGCCTTTGATAAAATTGCTGATAATATGCCTACCGGTGATGATGTAATGCCGGAAGAACAGGTAGATGTTTATAAAAAAGCAATTGACTTAGAAAGAAAGAGTTACGAATTCTATACCGAAAAAGCTGAAGAATCAGATTCTGAGCTGGTCAAAAAGACCTTTAAGCGTCTGGCAGAAGAAGAAAAGAAGCATGAGAAAATCATGGATAATATTACCGAAATGGTAGATCGTCCAAATACCTGGCTGGAAGATGCTGAGTGGTATCACTTAGAAGATTATTAAATCAATAATAATAATTGAATAAGATCTTGCTATTAAGCAAAAATAATTTGAGCAACATCTGCACCCGGAATTTATGATAAGTATGAGTTTAGTTTAATCCATCTTATATTGGTTAATTGAATGCGTGGACTCTAATGATCCTAAAAAGTGATAGAGTTTCCAAGCGTAAAAACAATCAATCTCCGGCTGCAGATGTTTTTTTAAAATGTTAATTGCTTTAAATCTTATTTTCTGCTAAACTACTATGGATATTATCAATAAATAGATATCTATAGGAGGAAATTTTATGTTAAATATTATATTAGGTGGAGTTTTTATATTTCTGGCTCGGGTTATAGATGTATCAATGGGAACTATACGTGTGCTGATGATTTTTAAGGGACGCAGGCTTTATGCTGCCCTAATCGGTTTTTTTGAGGTGATGATTTATGTCCTTGCCTTATCAAGGGTTGTGAATACTTTAGATAACCCCTTTTATTTAATCTTTTATGCCTGTGGTTTTGCAGCAGGCAATTATTTTGGTTCATTTATAGAAGAAAAAGTTGCGATAGGTCAGGTAACTGTGAATATCATCTGTTCAAACTGTGGTGAAGAATTGGTAGAACAGCTTAGAAATGAAGGTTATGGTGTGACAGTACTTGATGGAACAGGACGTAAGGGCAAAAAGAAAATATTATTTGTAACAATGGAAAGAAGATGTTTAAACCATTTATTTGAGGTAGTAGATAAACATGAATCTGATTCTTTTGTAAATATTTTAGATTCACGCTCAACTCGTGGTGGTTATTTTGAACGAAATAAAAGGAAGTAATGGAGATTAATTTAAATAAGCTTCTGTGATATAAATCATAGAAGAAAAATTTGAATGCGGTATAATTATACCTGAGTTAAACACTTATAATTTAAATTTAATTTTGAACTGCAGTTACATAGGATAAATAAAATTGCAGTAGATACTTATTTTAAAAGGAGGAATAATTATGTCCATGTTTTGTTACCAGTGTCAGGAAACAGCAAAGAATGAAGGTTGTACTGTAAGAGGTGTCTGTGGTAAAGATGCAGATGTTGCTAATCTACAGGATTTATTAGTATTTGTTCTCAAAGGCATTTCTGTTTACGCAGAAAAAGCTAAGGCTGAGGGTGTTGACCTGTCAGATAAGACTGCACCATTTATTATGGAAGGTCTTTTTGCCACAATTACTAATGCTAACTTTGATGCTGACAGATTTGAAGATTTAATTGAAGAGGCTTTTGCTTTAAGAGATGAAGTTCGGGCAGAATTTGAAAAGGCATATAAAGAAAATCACGGCGAAGAATTTAGTGGTGATTTACCTGAACATGCTACCTGGTACAGTGATGATCATAGCGATTATTATGATAAGGGTACTGATGTTGGGGTTCTAGAAACTGAAGATGTTGATGTTAGATCCTTACGTGAGCTTGCTACATACGGCTTAAAAGGTATTGCAGCTTACGGTGACCACGCAAGAGTTTTAGGTAAGCATAAAGAAGAAATTGATAGATTCACTCAAAAATGTTTAGCTGCTACAACAGATGACAGTATGAGTGTTGATGATTTAGTAGGTTTAGTTATGGAAACCGGTGAGATGGCTGTAGAAACAATGGCTCTCCTGGATGAAGCTAATACATCTACTTATGGTCATCCAGAGCCAACTGAGGTAAATATTGGTGTTCGCAACAACCCCGGTATTCTAATCAGTGGTCACGATCTAAAAGATATGGAAGAGTTATTAGAGCAGACAGAAGGAACTGGAGTAGATGTTTATACTCACAGTGAAATGCTGCCTGCAAATTCCTATCCAGCTTTCAAAAAGTATGATCACTTTGTTGGTAACTATGGTAACTCATGGTGGCACCAGGATAAGGAATTCGAATCATTTAATGGCCCAATCCTGATGACAACCAACTGTATCACCCCTGTTAAAGATTCTTATAAGGACCGCATCTTTACTACAGGTATGGCAGGATATCCTGAGGTTACTCATATTCCTGACCGCAAAGAAGGAGAAAGCAAAGACTTCTCCGAACTGATTAAAATGGCTAAAACCTGTGATTCTCCAGTTCAGTTAGAAGAAGGTACAATTCCTGGTGGTTATGCTCGTAATACAGTAATGAGCGTTGCTGACAAGGTGATTGAAGCTGTTGAAAATGGAGATATCGGCCGCTTTGTAGTAATGGGTGGTTGTGACGGCCGCTTTAAAGATAGAGAGTACTTTACAGATGTAGCTAAAGAATTACCAGAAGATGCTGTAATTCTAACAGCTGGCTGTGCTAAGTACCGCTACAACAAACTTGACTTAGGAGATATCGGTGGCATCCCAAGAGTATTAGATGCAGGTCAGTGTAATGACTCTTATTCCTTAGCTTATATTGCTTTACAGCTGAAAGAAGCTATGGGTGTAGATGATATTAATGACCTCCCAATCTCTTATGATATTGCCTGGTATGAGCAGAAAGCTGTAGCTGTATTACTTGCACTTCTATCTCTAGGGGTAAAAGGAATCCGTCTTGGACCCACACTGCCAGCATTTGTTTCCGAAAATGTGCTTAATGTATTGGTTGATAAGTTTGATATTAAGCCAACCGGTGATGTTAAAGAAGATGTTGCCGCAATCATGGCTGGTGAGTAAAACCAGGAGGGTACCGGGCACCTGGAGAAAAATTAAAATATACCTAATAAAGATCTGTCTGCATTATGCAGGCAGGTCTTTTTTTAATGCAGTCATTAATTTTAAACTTAGTCTTAAAAATTAAACTCAGCAGCCTGCAGAAATAAATTTAAAATAAAACTACTTATGTGATATATGTCATAGTAATGCCATAAAATTAATGTCATAATTAAAACATAGTAAATTACTCAAGTTTAAATATAATTAATATAAGGAGGCAGTACAATGACTGCAGAAACAAGAAAAGAAGAACTTAAGAATCTTTTAGAAAGATTAAATAGTGGTGAGGCAACTGAAAAAGTAAAAAAAGAGGCTCAGGAGTTAATTGAAAGCATCAGTGCTAAAGAATTATCTGAAGCCGAACAGGAATTAATTAATGATGGCTTAGAAGAAACTGAGTTAAGACACCTCTGTACTGCTCATATTGAAGCGATGGCAGAGGAATTAAAGGCATTGAAGGCTAATGTACCTGTTGGCCATCCTCTAAGCACTTTAATCGCTGAACATGAAGAAATTCTGAAAATATTAGATCGTCTGGATGAAGTAAATGCTGAAATTCAAAAGCTGAATAAATTTGAGGCAGATAACCCTCTATTTGAAGAATTAAAAGAGATCGGAACTAAATTGCTGGATACAGAAAAACACCACACCAGAGAAGAAGAAACTCTTTTCCCTGAGGTGGATAAAAGCGGAGTTACAGGTCCAACCAGAATTATGCGGATGGAGCACGATGATCTATGGCCCCACAAGGAAGAAATAATGAAGCTGGCAGAAAATGCTGCTGAGATGAACTTTGATCGGTTTAAAGAAGAATTAAAGATGCATTCAGAGTATGTTGTGGTTACTTTAAGGGACCATATCTTTAAAGAAAATAATATTCTATATCCAACAGCTAAAGATATGATTGCAGAAGAAAAGTGGGAAGAAATAAAGGCTCAGAGTGATCAGATTGGCTACTGCAGTTTTACGCCAGAAGCGGAACTTGCAGCTAACTAATTTTTTAGAATGATAAATTAAAAGTAGATAATTTTAAAAAGAGGTGAAAAAATGTTTAAATTAAATGATACAGTTGGAAATATTGTAACAGAATTTCCGGGTGCTGCAGAAATATTAAAGAAACATAAGATTGATTTTTGCTGTGGCGGAGATCGAGAATTAAAGCTGGCTGTTAAGGAAGATTTAAATGATGATTCTAGGGCAGCAGAAATACTGAAAAAGATAAATGAGAATTATTCTAACAAAAATGATTATTATCAAGAAATAGAAGACCCGAAAAATTTATCCCAATCACAGCTGATAGAATATATAATAGATAAGCACCACGGATTTTTACAGCAGACTCTGCCCCAGCTTTCAGAGCTGACAAAAAAGATTCTGCGGGCCCATCGAGAAAATCACGGTCAAGTTTTGAAAAAGGTTCACCGCTTATTTAATACTTTAAGAATGGAGCTAGAAGAACATTTAATTAAAGAAGAAGAGGAAATTTTCCCTCTAATTATAAAGTATTCACAGGCTGAAAATGGTGGCGAAAATGAGGAAACTCTGAATGGAATTCTGGAATTAGAAACTGAACATGATACAGCAGGTGAGATAGTCAAAGAATTGAGAGAAGTTACAGCTGATTATCAGCTGCCCGAAGACGCCTGTAATTCATTTAAACTATGCTACAGTCTGCTTGAAGAATTAGAATCTGATCTTTTTCAGCATATCCATCTGGAGAACAATATTTTATTTGCCCGACTGGAAAATAATAAGAATTAAAATTTAAATCAAAATAGTATATCTTAAAATCAAAACCCCCTGACCGGAATTGCTCCTGGCAGGGGGTTAATTGTTTTAATTTTTAAATTAGAGAATTTAAACTTTATTCTACTTTAAAGTTAGCAATCATATTTTTCAGGTTATCTGACATTTCAGATAGTCTGTGGGCAGCGGAGACAATTTCTTCAGTAGAAGCGATCTGTTCTTCACTGGAAGCAGCAACTTCTTCAGCATTGCTGGCAGCCTCATCACTTACTGCAGCTACATTATTAATCATATTATTAACATCATCACTAACAGCTGCCATTTCGCTGGTTTCAGTGTCAATTTCAGTAATTAAACTGCTTAAATTAGCAACAGCTTTTTCAATATTTTTAAACACTTCACCGGTATTTTCGATCACTACTACACTGCTGTTGACGGCAGTTTCAGTTCCATCCATCTTTTGAACTGCATTATCAACTCCAGCCTGAATCTTATCAATTAACTTGGAAATATTATCTGTTGCTTCGGCAGACTCTTCAGCCAGCTGTCTAATTTCATCAGCCACAACAGAAAAACCGCGTCCGGCTTCACCAGCTCTGGCAGCCTCAATAGCTGCATTTAAAGCCAGTAAATTTGTCTGTTGAGAAATATTATTAATCAGTTGAACAATATTTCCAATTTCTTCTGATAAATCCCCAAGATTATTGATAGTAACTCCAATTTCAGCTGAATTATCCTTAACTTTATTAACCTGTTTAATTGAGCTCTGCATTGATTCGGTACCAGTTTTAACATTTTTTATTACCTGCTCAGAAGATTGATCCATCTTTTTAGATTTTTCTCTGGTATTTTGAATTTTACTGATCAATTGATGTAAATTCCTGCTTGTTTCAGAGATCTGAGCTGATTGTTCTTCAGCTCCAGAGGCGACATTTTCAATAGCTCCTCCAACCTGTTCAGCAGCTCTCTCTACTTCCTGTCCTGAAGCTGCAAGCTCTTCACTTTGAGCGCTGAGCTCACTTACTTCCATTTGAATTTCTTCCACCATTTTTTTCTGAGCAGAAGCAGTTTGATTATAGGCCTGAGCAAGTTTTCCAATTTCATCTCTGCTTTTTATATCTAATCTGTAGGTTAGATCACCTTCAGACATTTTATCCATTCCAGTTAAAACTTTATTTATGTTTTTAGCAATATAGCGGGAAATGAAGAATATTACTAAAGCAAAAATCAGAGCTGTAATTATTGCGAAAATCAATAGTGAACCTGAAATATTAGAAATAAAACCATCTAATTCATTCTGCACAGAATTTACTTCACTATTAATTATGCCGGCATAGGTTCCAGCTCCGATGAGGTAATTTGTGCCCTCAATTGGAGCGACATAACTAATTTTATTTTCTTCTTCACCTGTGTCAGGGTTGGCGTAAATATAATCCACAAAAGCTCCCCCACTTTTAGCGGCTTCAACCAGAGATCTTAAAATATATTTTCCATTTGCGTCCTGCAGGTTCCAGCGATTTTTGCCCTCAATCTCAGGTGTTGGTGGTAATGAAACTGTATTTCCGTCAGAGTCATAAATAAAAAAGTAACCAACCTCACCAAATTCCAGGTCCTGATTATAGTTTCTAATTAGAGCAGTTAATTCTTCTAAACTTAAGTTGTTTTCGCGTTCAGCCACCAGTTCTTCCATAAAACCAGCAGCAGTTTCTGTTGCATGCTGAATTCTTTCTTTTTCTGAATTCAGTAAATATCTACTTACGGTTTCAGTGTTGTCATGGCTTAGCTTATTAAATTGGTAGTTTAAAAAATACCCCATTATTAATACTAAAACTAAAAAACTTAGACCAATTACTAAGAATATTTTTTTAGCAATACTCAAATTTTTAAAAAACATCTACTTTCCTCCTTATATTCCTCAAGAATTATAAAATGTAAAAAATTAAAAATAGTGTCTCTATTATAGCATATATGGAAGATCTTTTAAATAAACTTTAGGAGAAAATAGCCTTAAATTAGGTTCAGCTTATCATATAATTTTAGAATGAAATTTCGTAATTAATTGTGAAAAAAAGTTTTTGGCAAAAAGTGTTGATTTTTTTGAGATGAAGTTATATATTAATTAAGCAGAGTTTAAAGCCCTTTCCTCTTTGATTCTGTTCAAAAAGCAGGATTAATTATTCTGACCTAGAAATAAATATTAGTAAAGTAATCAAATTTAAAAAGTGGAGGAATTATTTATGCTTAATATAGGAATCATTGGGGCCGGGGATGGTGGAGCTTCAATTTTGGAAACCTTTTTGGATATGGAAGATGTAAAAGTTATTGGGATCTGTGATACAAATCTAGATGCTCCCGGGATTTTAAAGGCAGAGGAAAACAATATTTCAGTCTATAAAGATTTTAATGATCTTTTAAATATAAATAGAGAAAAGGTTATACTGGAGGTCACTGGTAATAAAAAACTCTCTGAGCTGGTTAAAGAAGCAGCTGATCAAAAAACAAAAATAATTGATTCTGAGACTTCTTTAATTCTTTTTAAAATTGTAAACTCCAGAGAAGAAATGTTAAACAGAATGGAAGTAGAGGCAAATAAACTCTGCAATCTGGCCGCAGATATTGGAGGAACAATCAAAGAAATCAGCAGCAGCAATACTCAAAATATAGCAGAACTGGATCAGACAGCAGAAAAATTACAGCAGGCATCAGAAAACAGCAAGGCCAATTTGGAGAAAACAAACGAGATAGTTAAATTTATTAAAACTGTCTCTGACCAGACTAAAATGCTTGGCCTTAATGCAGCAATAGAAGCTGCCCGGGCTGACGCCAATGCCAATGGGTTTAATGTAGTTGCTGATGAGATTAGAAAACTTGCTGATGAGACAGGATCATCAGTTAAAGAGATTACTGTTTTTATAGATAATCTAAATCAGTCAACCGAAAACACAAAAGAAAATATTGATAAAATGAACCAGAAGGTCGAATCTTTTACTGAAAACGAAAAATTAATGACTGAAAAACTACATAATGCAGCTGACCAAATCACGCAGATGGCAGAAAGACTTTCAGAACTTATTAATTAGAACAGCTTTAAAATATCTTTGTCTAAATTTAATTAAAGAGTATATTGAATTTATAATTGGGGGAATAAATATGAGTGGTAATGTAATTGATGTTTTTGTTGAAATACCAAAGGGCAGCAACAACAAGTATGAATATGATAAGGAAAAGGGGAAGTTTAGACTGGACCGGGTAATGTATTCACCGGTTTATTATCCAGCAGATTATGGCTATTTAGAAGAAACTTTAGCTGATGATGGTGATCCCCTTGATGCAATGGTTTTAACTACTTTTCCGACCTTTCCCGGCTGTATTATAACTGCCAGAGTAATCGGAATGTTTATTATGGAAGATGAAAAGGGAAGAGATGAAAAAATATTTACAGTTCCCGAACATGATCCGCGTTTTAGAAATACTAACACCTTATATGATCTAGAAGAGCATCTGCTCAAAGAATACGAGCATTTCTTTTCTGTTTATAAAAATTTAGAAGAAAAAGAAGTTAATATTATTGGCTGGGCCGGTGTTGAAGAAGCACTTGCAGTAATTGAAGAGTCCAAAAAAGCTTATCAAAATAAATAGAATAACTAAAAAAGGTCCTGAACAGCAAAACTGTTTAGGACCTTTTTAAATTCTGTATTAGTTTATTTCTTAGTTGTTTTTAGAAAAATACAATTCAGCTAATTGTGGAATCATTACTATCCCCACCATTACAGCTGATATTAGAAAATCTCTCATTATATCAACCTCCCTTTCTTATATTCTTATAGGCTTATAAAAGGTTGTTGAGACTATTATATAAATTTATTTGATTCTTGCAAGTAAAACAGCTAACAAAAAAATTAATTAAGCTGCCTTTAAGTGTAAGCTTTAATTTTATCTAATTTATAGATAATAATTTTTTTGCGGGAGGTTTTAATCAGATCCTCACTTTCGAACTGTCCCAGAACCCGGGATACAGTTTCTCGACTGCTGCCAATCATACTGGCTAATTCCTGCTGGGTTAGAGAAATATCTAAAACAATTTTATCCTTTTTCTTCTTGCCATATTTTTCAGCCAGAAATATTAGCAGGCCGGCAACTCTGGCAGAGCTGTCTTTTAAAGCCAGGTCTCTTACATTCTGCTGGGCCCGGCGCAGGCGTCCGCTCATTTCTCTCAGCAGTTTAACTCCAATTGAAGGATGTTTTAAAATTAGATTTTCTAATTCAGACTGATCAAAGACAATAGCTTCAGTATCAGTCATTGTTACAGCAGAAGCCGGATAATTACCTTTATCAAAGGCAACTATTTCTGCAATTATATCATGGTCACTAAAAATATTTAAAATCTGTTCATCTCCATTTTTGATCATTTTTGTTAGTTTGACCTGACCATTTTTAATAATATAAAATTTATCTCCTTCTTCACCCTCAAAAAAGATATATTCTCCTTTTTTAAATTCAGTTTCACTGGCAATTTCATCAATTAAATCCAGTTCTTTTTCTGTAAGTAAACTAAAAAAAGGTATTTCTTTAACAACACTCATCTATTACCACCTCTTATTTATTCTATATATTCTATAATAAGCAATAATTTTTATAAAAGCAAGTAATTTGCTCAACATTAATCAAATTTCTCTGCTAAATAATAAAAAAACCTTGATTTTTGTGAGATAAAACGCAGAAAAATTATATTGAGACTGATATAATTAAAATGTTATTGTTATCAATTATTATAACAAATAAAGAAAGCTAAAAAAAGTTTTAGCTGGGTGACACAGGTCACAGAACAAAGTTGAGTAAAATGCTAAACTTTAAATAGTGAATAATTGTCCAAATAAAGTTATACAAATGAACCTGGTCCAAATGAGCTTAATTAAACCAGGTCCAAATGGACCCATTTGGACCTGGTACCATAAATTTAAAGGAGTGTTTTTTAAAATGGAAATAAAAATTGATGTTAATAAAAATTTATTTGAGATAACTGAGGAATATCCAGCAGTTATTTCGGTACTGGTTAATAAAGGTTTTAATCAATTAGATGATGAAGCAAAAAGAAAGAGTTTTGGTAAACAGATTACTTTAAAGCAGGCTGCAGGACTTAAAAATCTGGATCTGGAAAAGCTGGTAGAGCTGATGGAAGCAGAAATAGAAAAAAATTCGACTCAAAAAACAGGTGGAGCTAAAATTAAAGTATCTGGTTCCTTACCCTGTCCGGTGAAGATTCCGATGACTGAGGAGTTAGAAAAAATAAGCTCCGAACTTGATTATGAGGTTGAACTTGATCTAAAATCAGCTTCTCAGGGACTGGAGTGGCTGCAGGATGGTTTTGATCAGATAACATCCCCGACTGAACTTTCGGATATCTTTATTTCTGCCGGTTTTGATCTTTTCTTTGATAAGGATTTAATGGACCGCTTCCGCCGCCAGGATGTTTTTAAAGACGCTACTGGAATCAAAGAATTAAACAGTGATTTCACTGAAGCAGGAGTTGATCTATTAGATCCTGAGGGAGATTACTCAGTTTTAAGTATTGTCCCGGCAGTTTTCCTGGTAAACAAAGAAGAACTGGACGGGAGAGAGGTCCCCAGAAGCTGGGAAGAAATTTTAAGCGAAGAATTTGCTAATAGTGTCAGTCTTCCGGTCAGCGACTTTGACCTCTTTAATGCAATTTTATTAAATATTTATAAAGTCTACGGCAGAGAAGGAGTTCAAAAGCTCGGCCGCTCAATGAAAAAAGCACTTCACCCATCTCAGATGGTTAAAGAGGGTGGACGCAAAGCTGATGATCAGCCGGCAATCACAATCATGCCTTATTTCTTTACCAGAATGGCCAAGCGCTTCCCCCACATGGAATTTGTCTGGCCTGAAGATGGAGCAATTGTTTCACCAATCTTTATGCTGACTAAAAAAGAGAAAAATGAAAAAATGAAGCCTTTAATTGATTTAATGGCTTCAGAAAAAATGGGTAAGATTCTGGCTGAACAGGGATTATTCCCGAGTGTGCTGCCGGAAGTAGATAATGGACTGCCCGAAAAGGCTCAGTTTATGTGGCCGGGCTGGGATTTCTTAAGAGGAGAAAATCCAGGTGAATTATTAAGAGACCTGGAAGCAGAATTTAACAAAGCTGTGGAGGTGGCTTCAGTATGAATCTAGTAACTTTTTCAGGACCACCTTCCTCCGGTAAAACTGCTGTAATTTTAAAAACAATAGAAGCAATTCAGCAGCAGGGATTAAAAGTTGGTGTGGTTAAGTTTGACTGTTTATATACTGATGATGATGAACTCTACCGTAAGGCAGGCGTGCCGGTCAAAAAGGGTTTATCCGGTTCCCTCTGTCCTGACCATTATTTTGTCAGCAATATCGAAGAAGTTGTGCAGTGGGGTAGAGAAAGGGATTTAGATCTTTTGATTACAGAAAGTGCCGGTTTATGCAACCGCTGTTCCCCCTATATCAAAGATATTAAGGCAATTTGTGTGATTGATAATTTAAGTGGAATTAACACCCCGAAAAAAATTGGTCCAATGCTGAAAACTGCAGATATAGTGGTAATTACTAAAGGAGATATTGTTTCTCAGGCGGAAAGAGAAGTTTTTGCCTCCCGGGTGAGCACAGTTAATCCTGATGCAATGGTAATGAATGTTAATGGTTTAACCGGTCAGGGAGCTTTTGAATTTTCAACTCTGCTCTATGATCAAGAAGACCATATCGACACTGTAACCGGTAAAAAACTAAGATTTTCTATGCCTTCTGCTATGTGTTCTTACTGTCTTGGTGAAACAAGAATTGGAGAAGAACATCAGCTGGGTAATGTCAGAAAAATAGAACTGGGTGATGAATAATGATCAGTAAAGATAAATTAAAGAATTCAAGCATCAAGGAAATTATAGAAGAATACCCCTATACAGAGAGTTTTTTTGAAGATCAGAAGCTGGCTGTTGATGATCAGGAAAAAACTTTAAAGGAAATTTTTTCAGAATTAACCATTGAAGAAATGGAAGATGTGGTATTTGATCTGGACCAGTTTGCCGAGAGTCTATCTTCGCACATCAGAAATATGCAGGAATTTCTGGGTGAAAATGATTCGATTGTCGCCAAACTTTCCATTCTGGCCGGGAATAACAAAGATAGCGAAAAAGAAAATTATGAGAAGCTGGATATTCACAGTGGAGAGATAATCTCGATTGTTGGTCCTACCGGCTCCGGGAAAAGTAGACTGCTGGCAGATATAGAATGGACTGCTCAGGGGGATACTCCGACCGAAAGACAAATTCTAATCAATGATGAAGTGCCTGATAAAAAGTGGCGCTTTACCGGCGGTAAAAAACTGGTGGCTCAGCTCTCACAGAATATGAATTTTGTCATGGATCTGTCGGTAATCGAATTTTTGAATCTGCATGCAGAGAGCCGCTTAATTGATAATCAGGCAGACGTTGTGGAAAGAATTTTTAGAGAGGCCAATAAACTGGCTGGAGAACAGTTTGGCCGCGAGGCTCAGATTACCAGTTTAAGTGGAGGGCAGTCGCGGGCCCTGATGATTGCAGATACTGCAATTTTAAGTTCTTCTCCAATTATTTTGATTGATGAGATTGAAAATGCCGGTATAGACCGCGAAAAAGCGCTGGAGCTACTGGTGGGAGAGGAAAAAATTGTGCTGATGGCCACCCATGATCCAATTCTGGCTTTAATGGGAGATAAAAGAATTATCATTAATAATGGTGGAATCAAAGATATTATCGATACAACTGCAGAAGAAAAGGAATTAATGCAGGAATTGAAGGTTTTGGATAAGGTTCTGACTGATTTAAGAGATGATCTGCGTTATGGCAAAAATTTATCAAGAATAAGTGAGGAACTTGCAGAAATAAAAAGTGCATAATTATTTAAACCAGGTTCAAAACGGCCGTTTTGAACCTGGTACAGGAGATTATTTTCACAAAGTTATAGATAAACAAAAATTCCGGTCAGCTAAAAGCCTGACCGGAATTTTATTCTTTAAATTAAATTTCACCTGATAATTTTTCAGTCTATATTTCCTGAAAGGTATTGATATAGGCTGAGAGCAGATAATAGGCTGCAGTTATCGAAAGAATGACGGGAATAGTATTTAATTCAATTATATTAACAATACTAACTGCCAGAATTACAATTAATAATTTTTCTAAATTGTGCTGAAGGATTATTTCTTTAATTTTCTGGTGATTATTTCGTCTTTTAGATTTTTGATAATAACTACAGTAAGCTCTGTTTAAAACTCCATAGACAGGTGCAGTACTCAGAACAAGCAGATAAAAAGCTGCTGTATTCAAAGTAAAACTATTATAGATTAGCAGAGCTGCAGTAAATGTAATCAGTGACAGAGTAGATTTAGTAAATATAAGCGTATTTTTTAGTTTGAATTTCTGAATAATTATCTCAGATTTTCTGGCACTAAAGATGAAGCTCAGAATAAATAAAGCTAAGATCAGAGATAGTTTAGCTAGATTAATATTGGAGCTTAAAAGATAATAGATTACAGTACTCATAAAGAAATAGATACATAGATTAAGAACAAAGTGGCCGGAATGGCTGAGTTTAAGATTTTTTTGCTTAAGAGTCATTTTGGACCCTCCTTTTTAATTAAGACTAACTTCTAACTTAGATACTTTAGACATTCATCTAACATTGTTTTAAAAAAATTAGATTAGATTGTCAATAGACTTTAAAATTGTTTTTTTGAAATTTTTTTTGTTTAATTGAAAATATAATTTATTATCTTCTTTGTGGGCCTGAATAATGTTGTTCATCAATAATTTGCTGACATGGTGAGAGATAGTAGCATTAGTTAGATTTAATTTTTCAGCTATCTCATTACCGTACATAGTTTTCTCTCCCAGAAGGGAAATGATGTTTAACCTTGTTTCATCTGCCAGGGCTTTGAATATTTCCAGACTTCCCAAAATCCCTTCCTCATCGGCGGCAAAGATCTCCGGGAATCGAAATCCGATCAAATAAAAATTGCCTCCATTTTTGGTGCTGCTGTTTAAAAGAGAAGTTTCGTAAAAATAAGAAAAAGCAATATAGTTTTCTTCTGCGCTTAATGGTTCATCTATTAATTTTTCTAGGATGTTTTTTAAATATTTTTCTCCATAGCGGTTTAAATTTTCCTGATAAGTATCGTTAATCTTCGCTGATTTATCACTTATCCAGTCTTGATCTTCCTTAAACAGCTCTTCATAATACCATTCAAGCAGACCGATAAATTCTTCCTTCATTGTTTCCGGATTAAAATAGAACTGAAGTAAATTCCATTTTTGATCAGAGGCTAAATTAATCTTATCATTTACAAATTTTGCAGCCTCTTTTTCGCTGTTAATAAGCTTCTCAACTTTTTTTAGATCAATATTTTCTGAAGGAGCGGGGCCGTAGCCTGACTGAGTAAATCTCCTGATAAAATCTGCTGGTTCTTTTGTTTTTAGATATGCTAAATATTCTTCAATAGTTGTCAGTTCAAGCTCTGGTATTTCGGAAACAAGACAGAGCCCAAAATAACTTTCTTCATTGAAATATTTGGCGATTAAATTTCTTTTTGTTTCTGGAATTTTTGTAAGTTTATCCTCGACCCAGTTAACAATTTCCTTCTCCAACTTAATTTCTTTCTCCAGGTCAAGCTGTTTAAGTTTCATGCCTTCATCATTTTCCAGACGAAAAAGACTCAATAAAAACTCATAAATTATTGATCTGTCAAGCTGATATTTTTTCGAACCCATCAAAAACATCTCCTTTTGATTAACTTCTAACTATATTATAATTAGATACTCATCTAATGTCAAGTCAAATTTTAAATTTTTTAAAAATTTGTCTTCAAATAACTTTCAATTTTTAGCATTTAAGGATATAATAAATTTAACAGTAAAGATTATTAATTTGAGTACGCAGGAGGAGATTGGGATGAAAATAACCTATCTTGATGGAAAAAGATTATATTATGCTTTTTTATCTGGAGCAAAAGAAGTTATTGCCAATAAAAAGGAATTAAATAGAATCAACTTATTTCCGGTTGCAGATGGAGATACCGGGAGTAATCTGTCACGCACTCTGAGTGTTGTTAGAAGTGAAGCAGTAAAGGATGATTCTTTGACTGTGACTTTAAATTCTATGGGGGATGCGGCTTTAAGAGGGGCTATTGGTAATTCGGGGATTATTTTTGCACAGTTTATCAATGGTTTAAAAAATAGTATTGATCGAGCTGAAAGTGTTAATGTCAGCAAATTTGCGCAGGCAGTAGATAATGCAGTCAATTATACCTACCAGGGAATTAATAATCCTGTTGAAGGAACAATTCTGACAGTGATGAAAGACTGGGCGGATTCCTTAAAAAAATTAAAAAATAGGAGCAGTGACTTTGCAGAAGTGATGGAGGAATCTCTAATAAGTGCTTCCAGTTCTCTGGAAAATACTAAAAACCAGCTTGCAGTTTTAAGAGAAGCGGATGTGGTTGATTCTGGAGCTCAGGCTTTTGTACTTTTTTTAGAAGGAATTGTAGGTTTTATCAAAACTGGTGATTTAAAAGACTTAAAAATTAATTCTACAGCAAAAATTGAGATTGCTCAGGAAGAAGAGATTGGTAAAGAAACGGAGATTAAATACCGCTACTGCACAGAAGCCTACCTTGAAAACCTGGAGATTGAAATTCCTGAACTGAGAGAAAAGATCTCTGATCTCGGAGATTCTTTAATTGTAGCCGGTGACAGGAGTAAGCTGCGGGTTCATATTCATACCAGTAATCCACCTGAACTTTTTATTAGATTAAAGAAATTTGCAACTATTTTAGACCAAAAAGCTGATAATATGCTGCTGCAGCAGGCAGTTAAATATAATAGAAAAACTGAGATTGCAGTGCTGACAGATTCAATTGCAGATTTACCGGAAGAATATCGTGATCAGCATCAGGTTCATCTGCTGCCTTTAAATATACTGCTTGCTGGCACCAATTATTTAGATAAAGTAACAATAGACAGCAAAAACTTTTTTGACATTATTGATGAGGCAGAGGAGTATCCATCTTCTGCCCAGCCGGCTGTAAAGAAAATTGAGGATCAGCTTAACTACCTGGCAGAACATTATGATTCGATTATTGCAATTACCGTCTCGGCAAAAATGAGTGGAACCTATGATAATCTAGCTAAAGCAGTAGAAAATGTTAAAAAAGAAAATGAGGGGCTTAAAATTGAAGTTATCGATTCCAAAACAAACTCTGGCGCTGAAGGCCTCTTAGTTATGGAGGCAGTTGAACAGATAGAAGCAGGGAAAAGTTTTGAGGAGGCTGTAAGCTATCTAAAATCAATTAGAGAAAAGCTCTACATTTATGTCAGTGTAAGTGATTTCAAATATATGGTTCGAGGCGGTCGGGTCAGTCCGTTGAAAGGAAAACTGGCCGGATTTCTTAACTTAAAACCGATTATTTCAATTGATCGCGAAGGTAATGGGATAGCTTTTGCCACCGCTTTCAGTAAAAAAGGTAATTTTAAAAAGATAAAATCTATTTTAGAAGATCATCAAAACGAAAATGGAATTAAACGCTTTGCAGTTGTCCATGGTGATGATCTTGAGCGGGCAAAAAGGTATCTGGAAAGTTTTAGAGAATTATTGGATATAGAGGTAGAATTTTTGGAAGCAATTTCTCCGATTGTGGCGATGAATGCCGGGAGAGGAAGTACCGCTGTAGCTTTACTGGAAAAATAATCTGATCATTATTTACAGATCAGTAATGAGGAGTTGTTAAAATGTTGAACTCAATTTATTTTCAATTATTTCTTTTAGTCCTGCTTTATTTTTCAATATTCTTTGTGATTGCTGTTTTAAAAAAAGATAACTCAATTGTTGATATTGGCTGGGGCCTGGGTTATGTCTATACCGCAAATATGGCTCTCTATTTAACAAATAATTATAATCTTAGATCATTTATCATTACTTTTCTGGTAACAATCTGGGGTTTGAGATTAAGTTACCATATTTTTAAACGTAATCTTGGTAAGGGTGAAGATTTTCGTTATGCAAAATGGAGAGAAGAGTGGGATAATTTTTATCTAAAATCATTTTTAAGAGTTTTTATGCTTCAGGGTGTTCTTTTATTTATAATTTCTACTCCTATAATTAAGATTATTTCTGCTCCTTATCACAGCTTGCAAATAATTGATTTTATTGGTTTATTTGTCTGGGGAATCGGTTTTGCTTTTGAGGCAGCTGGTGATAAACAGCTTAAAGATTTTAAGTCCAGACCTGATTCAGAAAAAGATGGACACGTAATGAAGGAAGGGGTCTGGAAGTACACCCGCCATCCCAATTATTTTGGTGATGCTGCGGTCTGGTGGGGCTATTATATTATTGCTCTGGCGGTAAGTGGAGGCTGGAAATTTATCTTTAGTCCAATAATTATGACCTATCTGCTGCGTTTTGTTTCGGGAGTACCACTTTTAGAAAAACGCTATGCTGATGATGAGGAATATCAAGAATATGCGGAAAAAACAAATATATTTTTTCCCTGGTTTCCTAAAAAATAAAGATAGAAACAGGAGGAATTTATTTTGAGAGAATTTAAAAAGCCCAATCTGATTTTAAGTAAATGCCTTGAATACTGTAAATGCCGCTATAATGGTGATAGTATTCCTGATAAATTTGTCCGTGCTTTAGAAAAACATGTTAATTATATTAAAATTTGTCCTGAAGTTGAGATCGGACTTGGAGTTCCCCGCAACTCTGTGCGCTTAATTAAAAAAGACTCTGAATATCGGCTTGTAGATTCGATGACAGGAGAGGATCATACAGAAAAGATGGACAGCTATCTTGAAAAGCTTGTTTCTGATTTAAATGAGGAAGAAATTGAGGGGTTTATTGCCAAAAATCGTTCACCATCCTGTGGGACAAATGATTCAAAAGTTTATCCCAAGGCAGGTAAAGTGCCTGCGCTGGGAGAAAAAAGAGCCGGTTATTTTACAGACAATCTGGCCCAGAATTTTCCTTCTTTAGTTATTGAGAATGAAGGTCGACTTAAAAACTTCAAGCTGAGAGAAAATTTTTTGATTAAGATATTTTTGCTGGCCGATCTGCGGCATGTGATTGAGGGTGGGAAGATTAAAGATTTAATTGATTTTCACAGCAATAATAAATATTTAATAATGTCTTATAATCAGAATGGTTTAAATAAGCTGGGGAGAATAGTTGCTGCCCATGAAAAAGGAAAGACAGAAGAGACGATGCATAATTATAGAGAGCAGATGCTGAAAACTTTAGATGTGCTGCCTGACACAGGTAAAAGAGTGAATATGCTGCAGCATATTTTTGGTTATGTTTCTTCTGACATCAGTAGAGATGAAAGGGAATATTTTTTAGAGACTCTGAAAGATTTTAGGAATGATAAAGTTCCATTTTCCTTACCGCTGGCACTGCTGAGGTCCTGGATTATCAGGTTTAAAGTAGAGTATTTAATGCCTCAGACCATTTTCAAGCCTTATCCAGAAGGATTGATTGACTTAAGTGACTCAGGTAATGGTAGAATTTAAATAAAAAAAGTGCAGAGCTTAAAAATTAAAGCTCTGCACTTTTTATTATATGTTTGTGAAATCATTCATCTAAACCAGGTCCAAAAGCGCTGTTTTGGACCTGGTTCAAAATTTATTATTCCCACTCGGTGTGGAAAATGCCATCTTCATCCCGGCGCTGGTAGGTATGAGCACCAAAGAAGTCGCGCTGGGCCTGGATTAGATTGGCAGGAAGTTCTTCCGATTTTAAACTGTTGAAATAATCGAGCGCAGAATGAACTGCTGTTAAGGGTAATCCTGATTGAGCAGCAGTTGTTATTAGTTTTTCAATTTCTTCTGCAGCTGCATTAAGTTGAGTTTTAAACTGTTGAGCTGTGATTAAAGTTTTTAACTGCATATCATCAGCAAATGCTGCCTGAATTGGCTCTAAGAGTCCGGAGCGAATTATACAGCCATCTTCCCAGATGCGGGCAATTTCTTTATAATTTAGCTGATAATTATATTCTTCTGAAGCTGTTTTTAAGAGTTTAAAGCCTTCTGCATAAGCAATTACTGAAGCAAAATAGAGAGCAGATTTAAGTACCGGCAGCATTTCGTCTTTACTGACTACAGCTCTGGTGTCATCTGCAAACTGAGCTGCATTTTCGACTCTTTCGCTTTTAATTGCGGACATTAAGCGAGCATTAACTCCGGCATTAATTGTTGGGATTGCAGTACCGAGATCTAAAGCACTCTGAACACTCCATTTACCAGTGCCTTTGTGTTTGGCTTTATCCAGAATTAAATCAATTAGCTTTCTGCCTGTTTTAGGGTCATCTTTTTTCATGATTTTAGCAGTGATTTCTACCAGATAGGAATCAAATTCCTGATTCCATTCAGCAAAAATATCTCCCATTTCTTCTGGCTTAAGCTGCAGGACTTTGCGCATATAATCATAAATTTCAGCCAGAACCTCCATGATCCCATATTCGATACCATTATGAACCATTTTAACATAATGGCCGGCCGAATTTGGTCCTAAATAGCTGACACAGGCACCTTTTTCAGTCTGGGCAGCTGCATCTTCCATGATTTCTGAGACTTCGGCATAAGCTTCTTCATTACCACCGGGCATAATCGATGGTCCGTGAAGAGCACCATATTCACCACCACTAATACCTACACCAAGATAGCGGATATCTTTTTCTTTAAGATTATTTAATCTTCTGTTTGTATCATCAAAATGAGAATTTCCACCATCAATAATTATATCCCCTGCTTCTAAATAGGGGAGCAGGCTGTCAATAACTAAGTCTACAGGTTTTCCGGCTTTGATCATCAGCATAATTTTGCGCGGCTTTTCTAATGAAGCAACAAAATCCTCCAGCTCATATGCTGCTTTAAGATCCTGATTTTTCACTTTATCTTTCATAAAAGCTTTAGTTTTGCTTTCTGTACGATTATAAACTGCAATCGAGTGATTGCGGGCAATATTAAGAGCAAGATTCTGCCCCATTACTGAAAGCCCGATCAGTCCAATCTCATATTTTTTCATTTATAACTACCTCCTTAAAATCCTAACTTTAATAATCTATTTGAATAACTTAAGCATGGTTTCGATTTCTCCCTGCTCAAACAAATAAGCTCTACCAGGCAGTCCATCACTTTCTGCAATTTTTAAGAGAGAAAGCAGCAGGATATATTCACCTGCCGGGACTTCATTCAAACGCAGTCCCTCTAAAATCATAATTTTTTCTCGCAGCAGTTTTTTGTGAGTTGGATGCTCGGATTGAGCCCTTTCTATGCCGTTGGTATCAATTCCGACTCCTTTGATTTTTTTGTCAATCAGGTAGTCGGCTCCGCTTTCGGCTAAGTATATAAATTTCTCTGGAGTTTTTTCCAGAAATCCGGGCTGAGAGTTTTTGGTTTTTAAAATTAAAAATGAATTTTCTTCAATATTATATTCTTTTAAATCTTCAGCAGTGATTTTTTCCTCCAGCTCAGTCAGATCTATCAGCTGAGCTCTGTAAAATGGATTCTCAGCAAAAAAGAGATTGGCATTTTCACCGTCTTCCAGCATGTGCAGAGGAGCGTCCACATGAGTTCCAGTGTGGACATTCATCTGCAGCTCGGATTCGTGGGCATCTCCCTGAGAGAAATCCCTAACAGTACTCAACCGGGGCCTGATCTCATCTTTACCTTTATATACTAACATATTTTTTCTGATTGTCATTGAGATATCATACATAAAAAATCCCCCTTAGATTAGTGGAATTAAGTTGATTGAAAAATGTCTTAATTATTTTTTAATCTTATTCGTTATCCAGCCAGCTCCGACCATCTGCTTCCAGGAGTCTATCAGCTGCTTCAGGCCCTTCACTTAAAGCTGGATATTGATGCAATTCAATATTCTCATCTACACATTTCTGCTGGATTTTATCGATAAACTTCCAGGAGTAAGATACCTCTTTCCAGCTGGTAAATAGTGTTTTGTCACCAGCTATCATATCATAGATTAAGCCCTCATAATTTTCAGGTGAGTTGAAAAACTGCTGACAGCTCTGACAGAATTCCATTTCAACCGGAATGATCTTATTATTACTGGCCGGTTTGCGGGTGTTAAACCTTAAAGAAACACCTTCCTCAGGCTGAATTTTAATCAGCAGCAGATTACTGGCCAGGTTCTGGTTCTTAAGATAGGAAGAATGAAAATCATCTTTAAATTCGACTGCAATTGCAGCTTCTTTTTTATTTAATCTTTTGCCAGATTTAAGGTAAATTGGGACATCACGCCAGCGCTCATTATTTAAAAATAATTTAAGTGCCATAAAGGTAGCTGTCTGAGAGTTGGGATCAATTTGATCTTCTTCGCGATAGGCTTTGATCTTTTCGCCATTTAAAGTATTTGAATCATACTGTCCTCGGACAATGTGTTTATCTATATCACTTAAATCATTGTCAGCAAGTTCTTTGAAAACTTCAACCTTTTTCGCAGAGATTTCTTCAGCACTAAGATTTTTCGGTTCTTCCATTGCTATTAATGATAAAACCTGGAGGATATGATTTTGAAACATATCTTTGATTACTCCGGTATCATCATAGTATTTACCGCGATCTTTAACACCTTCTGATTCATTTAAATAAATCTGAATATTGTCGATGTGTTCCTTATTCCAGAGTGCTCTAAAAATTGGATTGCTTAATCTGATAACCATGATATTTTGAATCATTTCTTTACCCAGATAGTGGTCAATTCTAAAGATGTTTTTTTCAGAAAAAATATTGCTGAGGGTATTATTTAATTTTTGAGCTGACTCAAAATCATGACCAAAGGGTTTTTCAATTACCAGTCTGGAGTCACTGTGCTCAAAACCAGCATTTAAAAGATTGTATTCCTTTAAATTTTCTGCAATTTCAGCAAAAAACTTTGGTGCAGTCGCCAGATAGAAAATACGATTAGAGATTTTTTCGTTTTTAGATTTCTCTAAAAGTCTCTGGCGGAGCCTTTCAAAGTCATTTGGTTCTTTAAAAGAGAGCTGAAAATATTCAATATGATCTGTAAGTGACTGCCAGATCCGGTTATCTATTTTTTCTTTTTTATTTTCAAGTGAAGCATATAAATTGTTAAGATATTCATTTTTGTTGTCATAACGGCGGCCGGTAGCTATTATTGTGTAATGATCCGGCAGTATATCTTTGGCTGCTAAATTATAAAAAGCAGGAATGATTTTATTATGTGCCAGATCGCCTGTACCACCAAATAAGATAAATTGAAAATTATCTTCTATATTTTTATCATCTGGACTATTATAAAGTTTATCTATTGTTTGATTCATTAAGAACACCTCCCATAACTATACTAAACTTAACACAATTACTCATCTATTACTGTAAATAGATTAACATTCTAAAATCCCAGCTCTTCGCCAACCAGAATAACTTTAATTCTACCATCCTGGCGGGAACGTCGGGTAATAACAGTCTGACAGCAGATAGTGTCATCTATCTGACAGCTGCTGCAGTAACCGGTTTTAGCACAGGGAGTTTTTTGATTCAGTCGAACAGAATTGGCAGGGGCTGCCTGGTTGCGGACTCTTTTAATTGCACTTTCCTGATCAACTGTAACTTTGTTCATTCCAGCTACGATAATCACATTTTTGGGACCATAAATTAATGCTGCCAGTCGGTTGCCGTTACCATCAACATTTACCAGCTCTCCGGCTTGAGTAATTGCATTTGAACTCATTAAGTAGTAGTCAGCACTTAAAGCTTGATGATAAATCTTATCTTTTTCGGCTGAGTTGCTGGCAGTTGACCGATCTAGCAACTTATAATCTCCAGCTTTTAACTTATCAAAAACTCCAATTTCAGCAAGAGTCGTCGAGCCTCCCCAGGAGACTGATGACCTTTCTTTGATTAGTTCAAGCACTTTTGCTCTGGCTGCTTTTGAATCTTTTACATAAAAACCTTCAATATTTCTTTTCTCAAAATTTCTAATTAAATTTTCTGCTTTAATTCTGTAGTATTCTTTTTTTGCACTCATAAAAATTCTCCTTTCAATATTTATTCCTCACTAATAATAATTGTACAAAAGTACTCAAATTACAGT
>NZ_QBLR01000146.1:0-8323 GCF_003070835.1 Halanaerobium sp.
CTCGTGGGCTCGGAGATGTGTATAAGAGACAGGTAAATAACAAGCTTATAAAATATTTTTTTTGCTATTTGCGCAAACGATTGCACAAATTACTTAGAAATGTTTTAAGTTCGAGGGGAGAGATGTTTATGGATAATAGTAAAACTTTACTACAGAAAAAAACCAAAGATAACAGTATTGATTATCATAAATTAAATGCTGTTTTAGATTATGAGGTCAAAGAAAACGAACTAAGATTAAATTTTGAATATGCAAGTCTGGTAATCAGATTTTTGACTGCTGATATTTTTAGAGTGATTATGGCTCATTCAAAACAGGAAATTAGTTACAAGAGTACTCAGGCAGTGACTGAACATGGTTTAAGTTACCAAAATTTTAAACTAAATGAAACAGAATCTGAATTACTTATAAAAACTGATAAACTGCTTCTTAAAATTAGCAAAAAAAAGTTTATACTCAAAGTACTTAATGAAAACGGAGAATTGATTCATGAAGATTATAGTAAATATGCTTTAGGCTGGAAAAAGCAAAAGGTTAGAGCCTGGAAATCATTTAAAGAAAATGAAAGATTTTATGGCTTAGGAGAAAAAACTGGTTGGCTTGATAAAAAGGGAAGACTTTATGAGATGTGGAATCATGATACTTTTTTTCCTCATGTTACTGATACTGATCCTTT
The DNA here is from genome assembly GCF_003070835.1 of Halanaerobium sp. NCBI lineage: Bacteria > Bacillati > Bacillota > Clostridia > Halanaerobiales > Halanaerobiaceae > Halanaerobium > Halanaerobium sp. Next base: position 677 of record NZ_QBLR01000146.1, read on the forward strand.
ATATCAGTCAATTCCATTTTTAATCAGCTTTAATCAGAAAAATAGTTATGGAATATATTTTGATAATTCCTATAGGACTTTCTTTGATCTAGGAAGTGAGGGTCAGGATTATTTTTCTTTCTGGGCTGAAGGTGGAAAATTAGATTATTATTTTTTCAATGGTCCTTCTTTAAAAGAAGTAGTAAGCAAGTATTCACAAATAACAGGAACAATGCCTTTACCACCAAAGTGGTCATTGGGCTATCACCAATCACGCTACAGTTATTATCCACAGGCTGAAGTTGATCAGCTTGTCAAAACATTTCGAGATAAAGAAATACCTTGTGATGCTTTTCATTTCGATATTCACTATATGTATCAGTATAAAATTTATACCTGGGATGAAGATCATTTTCCTGATCCCGAAGCTATGATTTCTAATCTTAAGGCAAATGGAATTAAAACGGTTACAATTATTGATCCTGGTGTAAAAAGAGATCCAGAATATAAACTTTATCAGGAAGGTATGAAAAATGATTATTTCTGCAAATATTTGGATGGTAAAGTATTTATAGATAAGGTTTGGCCGGGAAAATGTGCTTTCCCGGATTTTACTCAATCAAAAGTAAGAAAATGGTGGGCCGGGCTGCAGAAAGATTTTATAGATATTGGTGTTAAAGGTATCTGGAATGATATGAATGAACCTGCTGCTTTTAATAAAACAGATACTATGGATGTTAATGTAATGCATCAAAATGATGGTGATTGTGGCACCCACCGACGTTTTCATAACTTATATGGTTTTTTAGAAGATAAGGCAACTTATGAAGGTTTAAAAGAAAGTCTAGAAAATGAAAGACCTTTTGTTTTAACTAGAGCCGGTTTTGCTGGTATACAGCGCTATTCTGCTGTTTGGACCGGAGATAATAGAAGTATCTGGGATAACCTTAAGCTTGTAATGCCAATGCTGATGAATATGGGTATGTCAGGTATCAGCTTCTGCGGTACTGATGTTGGAGGCTTTACCGGTAACAGTAATGGAGAACTCTTATGCCGCTGGACTCAACTGGGAGCCTTTGTTCCTTTCTTTAGAAATCACTGTGAGAGCAGAGCTATTTCTCAAGAACCATGGTCCTTTGGCAAAAATTATGAACAAATAATTAAAAAATATATTGAATTAAGGTATAAACTAATTACTCATATTTATAATCTTTTTTATCAGGCTTCCCAAAGCGGAATTCCGGTTATGAGACCTTTAATTATGGAATATCCGGATGATAAAGAATGCGAGAATCTTTCAGATCAGTTTATGCTTAGAGATAGTATTATGATAGCTCCTGTTTATCAGCCTGATAAGGATAAGAGAATGCTTTATCTTCCAGCAGGAAAGTGGATAGATTTCTGGACAAAACAAGTTTATGAGGGAGAAAAACATTTAATAGTTGATGCTCCTTTGGATACTATGCCAATTTTCATTAAAGCTGGCAGTATTATTCCCTTAAATAAAAAACTAAATTATATTGGAGAAAAAGAGATTGAATGTCTGGAATTAAATGTTTATTTAAATAAAGCCAACAAGTTTGGAAGTTATAAACTCTATGATGATGATGGTATTTCATTTAATTATGAAAATGGAGACTATAACATTACTGAATTTGAATATGAATATACAGATAATCAGCTAATATTTAATATAAATAGTATAGAAGAAAACTATCAACAGGAATTTAAAAATTATAAGCTGCTTTTTAATAACTTAAATAAGGATCCTCTAAATATCTATGTTGATGGTAATGAAATAAGTGACTTTGATTACTTTGATAATACACTGGAATTGACAGTTCCAGTTGTTATAAATAAAATTACCATTGAATTAAATTAAGTTACAAAAAATTAAAAGGAGGAATTATTAATGAGAAAATCAATTATTACTATTTCAATTTTAGTTTTAGCGTTAAGTTTAATCTTTTCTGTAGGTGCTGCTGCTCAGCAGGATCTTGATAAAAAAGAAGTTACAGAAAAAATAACACTTAACTTTTGGGAAGCTGATGAAGAAAGAATTGATAATGAAATCTTAGATCCACTGATTAAAAAATTTGAAAACAAATATCCTAATATTACTGTAGAAAGAACTCATGCTGGTAGTGTTGAAGATTTAAGGCAGAACACTCAGACTGCATATATGGGTGGTCAGGGACCAGATGTAGTATTAAGTCCTTTTGACCATGTTGGCCCATTTTCAATTATGGGACTTGCTCAACCATTAGATGAGTTAATTAGTCAAGATATGAAAGACAAATATATTGATGCTGCTCTTCCTGGAATGAGTCTAAATGGAAAAATTTATGGTGTCCCAACAACTATGGGTAACCATCTAATGTTAATGTACAATAAAAATATTGTGGATGAGGCTCCAGAAACAATGTCCGATTTAATTGAAGTTGCTAAGGCAAATACAGTTGATGAAGATGGTGATGGTCTAGTTGACAAATATGGTTTAGCATATAATTTAAATGAGCCATTTTGGTGGGCTGCTTTCCACGGAGGTTTTGGCGGCTGGGTATTTGATGAAGAATATAACCCAAATTTAGATACTGAAGCAACTGTTGATACTTTAGAATTTGTTCATTCACTTAAATTTGAGCATGAAATTGTTCCAAGAGAATCTGATTATGATCTGATGGATAGTTTATTTAAAGAAGGAAGTGCAGCCTTTATCATTAATGGTGACTGGGCAATTGAAGGTTATAAAAATGCTGAAAATGTTGATTTAGGTGTTGCCCCAATTCCTAGATTCGAAAAAACTGGTAAATATGGTCAACCATTGACAAGTGGCAAAGGATTTATTGTAATGTCACAATTACCTGAGCAAAAACAAATTGCTGTTATTAAATTTATTGATTTCATGACAAGTACAGCAGCACAAGAATTATTTGTAGAAAACAATTTTCTTCCAAGTAATGATCAGGCATATGGTTTACCTCAAATTCAAAATGATCCAATTATGAAAGGATCTGCTGAACAGCTGAGGAATGGAAAAGCAATACCTGTAGTTCCTGAAATGAGAGGTATCTGGGATGCTGTTAGACCTGCTTTACAAAGTGTAATGAGTGATGATTTAACACCTGAAGCTGCTGCAGAACAAATGCAAAAAGAAGCAGAAGAAAATATTAAAAGCATGCAGTAAATATTATTTTACTTACAATTAAATAGAGGGGGTATTTGCCCCTCTATTTAAAATTATTTAGGAGGTAATTAAATGAGTCAACCTGATGAAAATTTAAGGTTTACATCAGCCTTATCAAACTTTTCATTAAAAGATTTTTGGAGGGAACACAAATTTTCTTATTTGATGTTACTACCAGCTTTTATAGTAGTTTTATTTGTAGTTATTTATCCTTTTTTCTATAACTTTAGATTGGCTTTTTCTAATTTGAATATGTATAATATGCGCCAGTTTATTCAGAATGGAACATTAGATTATATTGGAATTGATAATTTTATTCAAATAATTAGTGAAAGTTCTTTTTGGATTATTCTATTAAGAACTGTAGTCTGGACTGTTATTAATGTAGTTGCTCATGTTGGCTTTGGTATTTTTTATGCTATTATACTTGATCGTGATTTAATGTTTAAATCAATTTATAGAACTTTACTAGTAATACCATGGGCTATTCCTCAGTATATTGTTGTTTTAATTTGGAAGGGAATGTTTAATTATCGTTATGGAGCAGTAAATTTATTTTTAAGAAGGTTGGGAGTGCCAGGAGTTGCCTGGTTAAGTCAGGCAAATACAGGTTTTTCCGCTGCTTTAATAGTAAATATTTGGCTTGGAATTCCTTTTATGATGATGATTGCTTTAGGTGGCCTGCAGAGTATTGATCCTACTTTTTATGAAGCCGCTGAAATAGATGGAGCTAGTAATTGGCAGCAGGTTAAGCATGTAACTTTACCTTTATTAAAACCAGTAATGCTGCCAGCTGTTATTTTAGGTGTAGTTTGGACATTTAATAATCTAAGGGTTATTTATCTTTTAACTCAAAATACTTTAACAAATAAAATTGATATTTTAGTTACTCATGTCTATCGTTCCGCCTTTGAATTTTATCGTTATGGTTATGCAGCGGCATTTTCTTTAATTATTTTTGTTATTTTATTGGTCTGGGCAATCAGCTTTATTGATTATATTAATGAAGATTAAAAGGAGGTTATTAAATGTCTGTTAAAAATGATCCTACATGGAAAAAAATTGTTTTTCATATAATATTAATTATTTCTGTAATTATAGCAGTTTATCCAGCCTTAAGAGTCTTTGGAACTTCTTTAAGACCTGGTAATTCTTTACATTCAACAAGTCTTGCGATTATACCTGATAATGCTACTTTTGAGGCATACAGAACTTTAATTTTTGATAAAGGGTTTTTGATCTGGCTTAGAAACTCTCTATTAGTAACTTTTTTTACAGTTATCATTGGCGTTTCTTTAGCTTCAACAGCTGGCTATGTTTTTTCTCGCAAAAGATTTCCAGGAAGAAAAGGTGGACTGACTTTCTTTTTGTTAACTCAGATGTTTCCGGCTACAATGCTTTTATTACCAATGTATATTTTATTAGCTCAATTTGGTTTAACGGAACAAACAATAGTAGTGCCTTTTTTAGGAATGGCTAAGGCGCATATTGGTTTGATAATTATGTATTCTTCTACAGCTTTACCACTTTGCGTCTGGCAGATGAAAGGTTATTATGATACTATTCCAGAAAGTCTGGAAGAAGCAGCTTTAGTTGATGGTTTAAATCAGTTTCAGGCTTTTTATATGATAATACTTCCTCTTGCTAAACCCGCTCTGGTAATTACAGCTTTATTTTCGTTTATGACTGCCTGGAATGAGTATATGGTTGCCAGGGTTATAATGACAGATAATAGTTTATATACCCTACCAGTTGGTTTAACTAATTTAGCAGGTCAGTTTAATACAGCCTGGGCTCAATTTGCAGCTGCTTCTGTATTAATTATGCTTCCAGTTATGGCTATTTTCTTAATTCTTTCTCGCTACTTAGTTGGTGGATTAACACTCGGTGGAGTAAAAGGTTGATTTAGTATTTATATTTATATGAATTGGAAAATATTATATGTTTTTTTGTGTTGAGATAATATTAAATAATTGCACTGCGAAAAGTCTTAACTATCAATTTTTGAATTACACAATCCCTATTATGATTAGAATATCAAATCTTTAAAATAGCTAAAATCGACTTTTCGCAGTTTAACCATATAATAATTTTTTTATTGAGAGTTTTCAAAAATTTGAAAGAAAAATAATTTTTTAATATTTGTGCAAACGATTGCATAAGTATTAAATAAAGAAAGAAGGTGATAACTATTAAATGGTGATGTAATATAGACAAATTTTTATAAAAATTCAAAAATTTGAAAGGGGTTAAATATTTTATGAAAAAAACTATAACAATTTTAGCTGTTCTAATGTTTTTGACATTTTCTTTATCAATAAGTGCTTCAACTCTTTCTGATGTGCCTTCTGATCACTGGGCATATGATGCTATTAACAATTTGATTGCCAGTGGAATTATTGAGGGATATTCTGATGGTCAATTTAAGGGCGGAAATTCTATGAATCGTTATGAAATGGCTGTAATAGTGAATAGAGTTTTAAAAGAGATTACTGATGAAATAGATAAGAATAATCAAAATTTAAGTGAAGGTGAAGCGGAAGATGTTACAGTTATAGTTAAGGAAATATTAAATAAGAGAAATTCTGATGATAATAACATAAGTGATGCTGAGGCTGAAGAAGTAAAAAATATTATTAAGTCTCTGACAGCTGAATTTGAAAGTGAACTCGAAGTAATTGGTTCTGATATTTCTGTTTTAAAAGAAAGTGATGCAAAGCAGAATACAAGATTAGATACTGTTGAGGAAAAGCAAAGTCGTTGGGAAGGTTTTGAGTGGCACGGATATGCCCGTTCTGGTTATGTGATGAATGCCAATGGAGGTTCGACAGATCAGAGACTTCCTAGCGATTTTAGACTGGGAAATGAAATGGATACTTATTTTGAACAAACAGTTTCTAATAAGATGACTACTAATTCTGGGGCTTGGATGAAAGGTCAATTTACTTTTGCCCATTCTAATGATTTAAATGGAACTTATGGTATATGGGAAGATGGAATCGCAGTTAGAGAAGCTTTTATAGAAGGTGGAGGTTTTGATTTTGCACCTGAAGCTAATTTTTGGGCTGGTGGTCGTTTCTACGGTAGAAACGACATTCATATTACAGATTTTTACTGGCGAGATATGAGTGGATATGGTGCTGGAGTTAAGGGAATTAAATTTAGTGATTTTTCTATGGATTTAGCTTTTATTGGAGAGTCTGAAGGTACTGTATTTGAAAACGTTGGGGAAAAGTCACAACAAAATATCGATATAAGACTAAAAGATATTGAAGGTTTAGGTGGTTATTGGGAATTTGAATTAACTCCTTCTTGGTCAAATGGAGATGAAAACGAAGTGAATACAAAGGATAGAACTGGTATTCAAGCCGCAGCTGTTTATAACCGTTCTGACTTTTATGGTTTTACAAATGGAAACATGACAGCAGCTCTGCAGTATGGAGATGATTTAGGATCTAATGTAGGTTCTTCATATGGTTTAGATAAAAATGAAGAACAAAGCTCTGTCAGATTATTAACTTATGGTTTAACTTCGATTAATAAAAATTGGGATGTTATGCCGCAATTTGTCTATCAATTAGATCAAGATTATGACGGTAAAAATGATAAAACTAATATTACTGCTGGTGCCCGTTTTGTAAATTACTTAACTGATAATTTTGCAATGCAATATGATATTGGTTATGATTATACTGATATTGATGACCAAGGAGATTATAAGGTAACTAAGTTAACTATTGCTCCTACAATTAAATTAGAAAGTAATTTCTGGAGCCGTCCTGAGATAAGAATTTTTGTAACTCATGCTTTTGGTGATGAGTACAAAGATGATGCAAAAACTGATTCTGTTTTTGCAGATGAATTTGATGAGGATAGTGGAACCGTTTATGGTGTTCAATTTGAAGCCTGGTGGTAAAATTTAAAAATGTTCAAATCAAAAACCCTATTTCTAATTATTTTATTGGAATAGGGTTTTCATCTATAATTAAAATTTTCTTGTATTTGTTTTTACAGCAGCTGTAGTTGCCAGTAGATCCAGCCTTACATTTTATTTTAAATAATTTGTGTAGTTTGTAATTGAAAATAGGGATAAAAAGTGTTTAGAAAATATATTGGCATTGATTCTACTATATTACTTTTATTAGTATTTTGTTGTTTTTTCAAGGTTAATGAAGTATATACTGCTTATAATTTCTGGGATCCGGGGGAATTTAGGCAGAAAGATAGTACCAGAACAAAATATGGTACGAAAAAAGAGTTATTGCTGTTATGAGCCAAGAAATATTTCAGTAACCAGGACATGATTTTTACCAGTAAATGAGTAAAAGAACAGTAATAAAGAGTAAAAATTTTCGAGTTAAAAAGTCCCTTTAATTCAACTTGAATTCGGCAAGTAAAAATACCGAATCCAGTTATGATAGTCTTTAAACAGTAAATCTAGTTCAAATTTTTTTGAATAAAAAAATAGAATCTCCTTAAGG
>NZ_QBLR01000147.1:0-8251 GCF_003070835.1 Halanaerobium sp.
ATTATGCTGACTTTAGATGTCAGAAAAAATGAAGACGAAAAGACTTTTGGCGGTATGTTTTTTGAATACTGTGATGAGCTAAAAGATTTAAGTCATATTGAAGCATTATTTTTAATCATAGACCTTTTCAAAAAGACTCTACATGATTATTCAACATTAACTGAAGAAAAGATAAATGACCTATTAGACTACTTTTTTGAGCTTCTTCCTGGTTATATCAAGAAATCATTAATGATTTCTAACGCCGAAAGTTGAGTTATTAATAGTTAAAGCTGATGTTTGGATTAATTTACAAAATACCGCTCCTTTAAAAATATATAAGTAAATACTACAGAAATTAAAGCTTTTCCACTACAAGACAGGAGCTGAATTTCAGCTCCTGTCAAAAAAAACTATTCCAGAGCATTTATTTTTGCTCTGTTTAACCCTGGCTTAGAAACCAGGGTTTTAATTAAAAATGATTATTTTTCATAATTTTAATTAAATTTTATATTTAGAGATTTTTTAGAGATTTATTATATATTTTTTAGAGATGAGATTGTTATTATTAATTTAGCGGATAAAGGAGGCGGAAAAGTATGAAATTAAAGATTATTATTATATTAACCATAATTGTTTTTCTGTCCCAATTTCAGGCTTTAGCAGCTGGAGTTTATCTCGGCAGTTTTACCCCTCGCACAGATGAAAGTTTTAAATTTTCGATTCCAGTTCAAAATCTGGAAGGAGAAATTATCAGCATCTACACAACTGATGATTATTTCAGATCTGATAATCAAAAGATAGGGTCTTCAAATTTAAAGCTGATCAGCAGAGAGGATTCTCTTCCTCTCTCAAGCAGACATCTTAATATAGAAAAAGATAGATTGCTTTACAACCAAAATCTCAATTTAGAATTAAATTTAAAAGCAGAATATGAACCAGGCTTATACAAAAACAGTCTTTATCTGCGGGATGATATTAAAATTATAGAAATAGAGATAATTTTTGAGATTAGACCCTGGATGGAAATCTTAAATGGAACAGCTCAAAATGCTAAAATAGAAAATGTTGAAAATAGATCAATGGGCCTTTTCAGCTCCGGTCAGCAGAAAATTTTAATTAGATCGAATACTGACTGGAAGTTAAAAGTAATGATTGCAGAAGAAAATACAGATAATCTTTCAATTCGAGTTGCTGCAGATTCTGAGAGCAGATCTTTTGTAGATTACAAGAGTGAGTTTGTTAACCTAAATGCAGTGGAAACAGTTATTGCTAATGGCTCAAACACAGCCAAATTAAGTTCGGGTCAGGCAGAAATTTTTTATCAGCTGAGAATAGAAGATTTTAGAAAAGTAATTGCTGGAGAAAAAGACTATCAGATAAGTTTTTCCCTTGAGCAATAAACCTGGTTACGCTATCAGCTCAGGCTGATACTTAATATAAAGTTTCAGTGTGGAAAAGGGTTTTAAAAAAATAAGGAGGAATTTATTATGAAAAAAATGTTGGTATTAGCTTTAGCGTTGGTATTTATGCTCTCAGGTGCTGTTATGGCACAACCTAGTTATCCAGGAACTCTCACAAATCCATTAGTATTTGATGAAAGTGCTATCTGGAGCGAGTCTTATGGAAATTATAGTGAGCATGTTAATGATGATGGTGTAGTTGTTTACAATCATGTAGATGCAAATGATCCAGGTATGTATACTATTCTAGAAGATCTAGATAGAACTGGATATACTCTTGATAGTGATGGCCGTAATCAAGTTGTAGAAATATTAGTTGATGTTGAAGCATATATCCCTTGCTTTATCGAAATGAAATTAACAGGTAACCAGGGAACAACAGCAGCAATTAGTTATGGTGCAAATGCTACAGCCGAAAGAGATGCTACTGGTTACCACATTGTTTTTGATAATGAAATTGGTGGATTCTTAAATAATGACTGGGTATCCTTAGGCCATGGACAGAATGCAGAAATCAATCCTGGCTCAGATGTTTATATTGGTGCCTGTGATATGTTTGTGGTAGAAGTGATTTCTAATGATCAGTTTAAGTATTCTGTTAAGGCTGATCCACTGTCTAATACAGCCGATGATTTACTTCCAATGGATATGAGAACTAAAATTAATGAAAGTTCATGGACAGAAGATACTTTTGCTATAGTTGGTGCTCCAGAGGTTGTTAAATTCAACGGAACTCCAGGTGTTAAAATGGAGGCTTTACACAACTTTAGAGTACCTTATGACATGGATGTAACTCATGGTCGTTATGATGGCGAAATACTATTTAGAGCAGTAACCATCTAAGCAGTATAACTCAATTAATAAGGAAGAATATAATTTTTCCACTACAAGGCAGGGGCTGAAATTTCAGCCCCTGAATAAGTAGAAAGGAGTAATTTCTATGTTTAGAAATATTAAAATGCGAGGAATTTTACAAATTATAATAATGATTATTCTTATTTTGATTTCTAGTAATTTAATTATGCAGGTTAAAGCTTCTATCAAAGTGGATCCTTCCAGAATAATAATCAATACTTTGGAGAAGAAAAATAATACTGGATTAATTGAGGTATTTAATTCTGGTGAGGAAGAAGTTGAATTGACAGCCTTTTTAAATGACTGGTCCTTAGATGAAAGAGATTCTGTAATATTTTTTGATGCCGGGCAGACTGATTATAGTTTAGATGGGTTAATTAAGTTTAATCCTCGAATCTTTACTGTTCCTGCAGGTGGTAAACAGGTTATTAGATTTACAATTTCAGATCCAGAAATTACTGAGTTTCCAAAAGAACGAAGAGGTGTAGTTTTTTTTGAACATGAAACTGACCAGATTGATGTAGCTACTGGCTCAAGAGTAAAAAGTCAGGTTGGTACAGTGATCTATTTTATACCTGAAAATGTAAAATATAATTTTAAGTTTTTAGGTTTACGAGTTTTCAAAAATGATGTTGGCTTGCCTCAGGGAATAATAGTTAAAGTTAAAAATGACGGAGAAGCTCATATTAGATATTATCCTTCATATCGGATCGTTGATAGTAATAATAATGTTGTTATGGAAAAAAAACTGCCTGAACTCTTAATACTTCCCCATAATGAAAGAGAATTTGCTTTTTATCTAGAAGACAGACTTGAAGCGGGCGATTACAATTTTATGTTTAAATTTAATCTTCATAATATTAATAGAAACGCTGAATATCAGATTCCAATCAAAATAGAGTAGGCTGGTGGAAAACATGAAAAACTTAATAGTAATTACTCTATTTATAGTTTTGTTTCTAAGCTCTTTTCTTATCCAGGCGCAGGAACTAGTTGAAGACAATTTAGATATCGAAACAAGTATTGTTTTGCTAACACTTTTCGATACAAACAGAGAGCAGACCTATAACCAGGATGATTTTTTTGAAATATTTTATTTTAGCAAAGAAGACTATATACTTTTGCCGGCTAATTTGACTGCACCATATCTTGAAGTGGAGCTCAACTTTAATAGAGATCTCTCGCTGCTGACCATAGAAAAAGAGCAGCGTGAGGTCAGAATTGATTTAAAAGCAAAAAAATATTTAGAACACCCGGAATGGGATGATAGGCCTCCTGTGATTGCTGGAGGTGAGTTTTATCTGGCAAAAGAAGTTTTTGAATATTTAACAGATTATCAGATCAGCTGGAATAATTCTCTGCAGGAAGTTGTAGTGGAAGGAGAATTTTTTAAAGATATTGAAATAGAAGAGGGTCTGGAAGAAGAGGAAGAGGAAGGAGAAAAAGAGAAATTAATCTATCAGGAAGAAGAAAAAGAGATTTTGGGAGATAAAACAAAATCTTTTCAGCTGAGTTCTGTCCATTATAGAATTCAATTAAATTTAGAAGATAGAATTTTTGGTGGTCAAGATAAAGAGATTAATGGAGATTTAAATTTTTATGGTAGAACTGGAAACTGGGCTTATTATTTAAATAATGATCTAAAATACAGTATTGACAGCAGTGAAGTTGATTTTGAACTTGATAGAATAAAATTTAAGTATCAGGAAAATAATATGCTAATTATAGCCGGAGATCATGATTTCCGGCTGGAAGAAACTATGGGAAATAATGAAATGCAGGGCTTATACTTTTCTCTGCCTGATAGGTTGAGTTATAAATTAATTCCCTATACTAATGTAACTGTTGAAGTTAATATAGGTGATCAGGTATCTCTTTATTTGAATAATAGTTTATTTAAAAAAAGAGATATTAAAACTGATGGCAAGTACACTTTTGAAAATATTGAATTAAGAGCCAGATATTTAAATAAAATAGAGGTTGTAAAGTTAACTTCTGATGGTCAAGAAGAAAAGAGAGTACAGTATATCACTGGCTCAAGTGATGTTTTGAACTCAAAGGTAAAAGAATATGAACTTTTTGGGGGTCGTTATCGTGATGACGATTATTCTGGAGATGACTGGGAAGGATATTTTGGAGCATTTAGATCAAACTATGCTTTTAATAAAAATCTTTCAGCTCATATAGAAACAGCTATTTATAATGAATCATTAAATCCGGATAGTGAGTTAACTAAAGAAGTTGTTTCTTCAATTAGTGGCTTTTCATTTAGAATAAATTCTCGAACAGTAATCAACCTGGACTGGTTAATAGCTGGTAAAAAAGATAGCTTAAAAAGCGGAGCTGAAGCCAGTATTTTATATGGTTTATTAAATGGTTATATTCAGGGGATTTATCTATATATTCCTCCAGAAACCGCCAACTTTATGGAAAAAGATGAGGGAGAAAACAAGTCGCTTTCTTTTCGTCTTGATTTAGCTAATAACATTAGTATTAATCCAACAGTTGGTCAGAGAAAAACACTTGAAGATGAGATTGATGAAAGTGATTACTATACTTTTAAAGTTATCTATAACCCTGGCTGGAGAAACTACAATGCTCTATCCCTTTATTATGAGGACAACAGATCTGAATATTCTTTTACAGATCAAAATGATCAAGTATATATCTTTTTAGGAGATAAGATAAGGAAGGGTATTGGGCTGGAAAATAATATATATGGAAGAAGCTTTAGAGTTTCAAGTGATCTTGGTTATTATGATAATGAAATTGAAGTAAGTGATTTCTACCAGGAAAATTATCAGGATTATGAAGCAGAATTAGGAGTGTATAAGCGCTTTGGTGATTATCTCTTACTATCAGCAAATTATGATGGTGAAATGCAGCGAGATGATGAGGGGACAAGATACTATGACCGTGAATATGATGGAGAGATTAGGCTGTCATTTGGTAGAAGAGCTTCTTTATCCTTAGGAACTAAACGAAATGAAGAAGAATCAGAAGCTAGAATTGATGAAGAAAGTAATCTCCGCTTAAATTATTATTTTAATCGAGAATTTAGTCTAATTGCCGAACTAAAAGATTATCATTCTGAATTTTTAAGTGATTATCAGTCAGTTAGTTTGTCGGGTAATTATTATCATTCAAACAACCCTGGCTATATTAGATTATTAGGTGAATATATCGTTCCAGATGAAGGAGAGCCAGGTACTTCCTTTAGTGCAGCCTATGATATTATTAGAGATGATGAAAGTGAGATAAAAATAGAAATTGGCAGAGAATATGCTGATTTTGTTAATAATGAGTATGAACAATATGCCACTATTTCTTATTCACATGCTCTTTCATTTATCGGAGAAGAGACCAGAAAATCTAGATTCACTGATATTGAACCTCGGCCGATTGTAGCAGGCTATGCTTATCTTGACGAAAATTATAATGGAATTATGGATCCAGGCGAAAGAAAGCTGGAAAATATTCCAATGAGGCTGGGGAATATGCTCTCTGTCAGTGATGAAGATGGTTTTTTTATCTTTAAACCATATTTTAATGACATATATTTTCTCAACTTCGACTACCGTAACCTGATAGCTGATTATACACCGGTTACCGAAGAAATATTGGTAAGAGTTAAGGATAACCAGAATGTTATGCAGAACTTTGGGGTAACAATTAATGGTACAATCAGCGGTAATGTTTTTATTGATAAAAATGCCAATGGTCTTAAAGATGAAGATGATGAATATCTGATGTGGGCAGGAATGGAAGTTGCCGGTCTTAATAAAAAGGATTATACAGATCAGATTGGAGAATATTATTTTCAGAATGTGCCATTAGGATTTCACGAGTTAACTCTCTTAAAAGAATCTCTACCAAAAGGAACAAAACCCTTGAACGGTTACACTCAAGAGATCTTTATAACAGAGGATCAACTTGATCACCATAATATTGATATTCCAATAGTCTATGGAGATTAAGTTATCCCAGAGCAGTAATGCTCTGTTTAGCCCCGGTTTAAATGCCGGGGCTTGTTCTTGGTTTGCCTGGCATGAATATTTGCTAATCAGTGAAAGTCTGATGTGGGGGTTAATAGTGCCAACCACTAGCTGAAGAGAAGGGTGTCCATCGTGAGGTGGAATCTGAAGGAAGTTGGAGGCAAAACTTCGGTCTGAGGAATACAAACTGTATAAAAGGCACAATCCTGTGGGTGAGTTTGCCAAACAAAACAAAGCCCAAAACTATTCAAGACAGGAAGTGTAAATACAGCAGATAGGTGAAGTGAAAGTAAATAGTCTTAACCAGGGAAGGTTCTGATAGCATATTGTGGTGATGAATTTCTAAGCAATAAACTCTACAGTAATGTAAGAGCTGAACTGTCAGAATGCAGCAGAAGTCATAGTAGATTGATGGATATATACATCAATTGAAGGATGAAACATTAGGAGGTTCCTTAAATTTGAACAACTCGACGGAAACACATAGAAAGCAGACAACTTCATATGAAGGCTGCTCTCAGGATAAAAGGCTGGAAGCTGGAAGTAATGAGAGAGTGCAGAGTGTTTCTGCGGCGTTGCCGAATGTAAGAAACGGTGAAAATGCAGACTCCAGTAATCTGATGGAGAAAATTCTAGCGGCTCCTAACCTAAATAGGGCACATAAAAGAGTCGTTAAGAACAAAGGCAGTCATGGAATTGACGGAATGAGTGTAGATGAACTTCTACCCCATCTTGAAAGAAATGGCAGTCAGCTTCTGAAAGATGTACTGGAAGGTAACTACAAACCACAGGCAGTAAGAAGAGTAGAAATACCTAAGCCTGGTGGTGGAGTAAGACTACTTGGTATTCCAACAGTAACAGATAGAATGATACAGCAAGCAATCACACAACAACTGACACCAATATTTGACCCAGGATTTTCAGAATATAGTTATGGTTTCAGACCTGGAAGGAATGCACATCAGGCAGTAAATAAAGCTAAAGAATATATAAAAGACGGGTATACATGGGTGGTCGATATCGACCTTGAAAAGTATTTTGATACTGTTCAACATGATAAACTGATGTCTTTAGTAGCCAGAAAAGTGCAGGATAAAAGAGTGCTGAAATTAATAAGAGCTTATCTTAACTCAGGAGTAATGATTGATGGTTTAATCAAGAAAACAGACGAGGGATGCCCGCAGGGCGGACCTTTAAGTCCACTGCTTAGTAACATTATGCTGGATGAACTGGATAAAGAACTGGAGAAACGCAATCATAAATTCTGTCGCTATGCTGACGATAGTCAGATCTACGTTAAAAGTAGAAAAGCGGCCGAAAGAGTCATGGAAAGTCTAACTGTATTTATTGAAAAGAAATTGAAACTAAAAGTTAATACAATAAAAAGTGCAGTCGGCAGACCCTGGAGAAGAAAATTCTTGGGGTTCTCATTTTATCGGATGAATGGTGAAGTAAGGGTTAGAGTCCACCCGAAATCAATCAAGAAAATTAAAACAAAGATAAAAGAACTCACATCAAGAAGCAAGCCTTGGACGATGAAATATCGTTTTAAGAAATTAAAACAGACAATCACAGGCTGGGTCAGCTATTACAAAATAGCTGATATGAAAAGCAAGATACGAGCTCTTGACCAGTGGGCAAGACGACGAATAAGAATGTGCTACTGGAAAAGGTGGAAAAGAGTTAGAACTCGTTTTAGGATGCTCAAGAAACTTGGTATTAGAGAGCCTAAAGCGTGGCAATATGCTAACACAAGAAAAGGCTACTGGAGAATATCCAATAGCCAAATACTCACAAGAACCTTTACCAACCAATTTCTAAAGAGGCTGGGATACTTTAGTTTTAAGGAAAGATATGCACAAGTAATTAAATCTTAATGAACCGCCCAGTACCGAACGGTAAGCTGTGGTGGTGTGAGAGGTCGGGAAATAAATTAATTATTTCCCTCCTACTCGATTC